>NZ_LYSO01000053.1:0-39473 GCF_001728935.1 Pseudomonas sp. AP42 | reverse complement strand
TTCAAAAGTGAGCCGCTGTCAGAGCGGAACCCTAGGTGGCAGTTACCTAAATAACGGATATGTACCCGGTCCAACTGTGTTGACTGTCAGGTCGCATTCGCGAGCAAGCTCGCTCCCACAGTTTGATTGCGGGGCCTCAGGTAGATAGGTGTCGGCTGTCAGGCCGCCATCGCAGGCAAGCCAGCTCCCACAGTTTGATCGCGGGGCGTCAGGTAGATAGGTGTCGGCTGGCAGGCCGTCATCGCAGGCAAGCCAGCCCCCACATTTGCTTAATGCAACCCCTTCAGCACTCGTTCAGCCCTTCACGAAAACGCAACGCCATCTTTTTCAACTCCTGGCGCCAGCCTTCCAACTCCTCACGGCTCAACGGCTTGGGCTCATCCTGCTCCAACGCCACAGCGACGATCAGCGGCTGGGTGACATCCCCCTTGGGCACATGGGGAATACGCGGCGGCTGGAACATATCCGCATGGGCCTTGAGCAGCCGCGCCACCCAACTGTCAGGGCTTTGGGCCATTTCCACCAACTCGGCCAACTCGGGGATGGCCATGAAATCCAGCACTTCACGATTCATGATCATTTCCGCCCGCGGTGCGCCCGCCTGGGGCAAGCGGTAGAACCCGGCGATCTCATGGCACAGCCCCAGCAAGGCACCGTACAGGTGGAACAACGCCGCTTCGCGCCCCGCCTGTACCAGCGCGATGGCATTCATCTCTTTCCCTTCCTCGGCGCGACCAAGGGCCTCCAGGGACAAACCCGCGAAGTAAATTTTCTGATTGGTACGGGTATAGAGTTCGTTGGCCATGACGGCAATCTCCACAACGAATAGGCGTGATGCTGGCTGTGTAGGAGCGAGCTCGCTCGCGAAAAACTTCCAGGCACCGCTGGGTGCCAGGCTTCCCGCGTTTTCGTTAACGATCTTCGCGAGCAAGCTCGCTCCTACAGTAAGCAAAAGCCGTCTATACAGACGGCTTTTGGCGTTAACAGACTAGCGGATCAAGCGCCTTGGCGCTTGTCCTCGACCTTCCACTTGCCGCCGTCGTAGAACGCTTTCCAGCCAGTCGGCTTGCCGTCCACTTCGGTCTGCACGTACTGCTCTTTGGTCTTGCGGCTGTAGCGGATCACGGCTGGGCGACCATCCGGGTCCTTCTTCGGCGCTTCACACAGGAAGTGGTACTTCGGATCGATCTCGTCCTTGTGCGGCACGATCTCCATCACCAACGGCGCACGGGTCTCGCGGTTTTTCGGGAACTGGCTGGCGGCCAGGAACAGCCCCGAAGCGCCGTCACGCAGGATATAGGTGTCGTTGACCTTCTCGCACTTGAGCTCAGGCATCTTCACCGGGTCCATCTTCGGCGGCGCCGCATCCCCGCTTTTCAGCAGTTTGCGGGTGTTTTTGCACGTTGGGTTGGTGCACCCGAAGAACTTGCCGAAACGGCCGGTCTTGAGCTGCATCTCACTGCCGCACTTGTCGCATTCCAGGCTCGGGCCTTCATAGCCCTTGATGCGGTAGGTGCCCTCTTCAATCTCGTAGCCATTGCAATCGGGGTTGTTACCGCAGATGTGCAGCTTGTGCTTCTCGTCCAGCAGGTAGGCGTCCATCGCCGTGCTGCAGATCGGGCAGCGGTGTTTGCCGCGCAGCACCAGCGACTCGGATTCACCCTCATCGTCAGCCGCAATTTCGTCGCCCGGCACTAGGTTGACGGTCGCCTTGCAGCGCTCTTTGGGCGGCAGGCTGTAGCCCGAGCAACCGAGGAACACGCCGGTGGAGGCGGTACGAATCTGCATCGGCCGACCGCAGGTGGTGCACGGAATATCCGTCATCACCGGCTGGTTGGCGCGCATCCCGTTCTCAGGGTTCTCGGCCACTTCGAGCTTTTTCTTGAAGTCGCCATAGAACTCGTCGAGCACGTTTTTCCAGTCGCGCTCGCCCTGAGCCACGTCATCGAGGTTCTCTTCCATGCCGGCAGTGAAGCCGTAGTCCATCAGATTGGAGAAGCTCTCCGACAGACGCTCGGTCACGATGTCACCCATCTTTTCCGAATAGAAACGACGGTTGTGCAACGCAACGTAGCCACGGTCCTGGATGGTGGAGATGATCGCCGCGTAGGTCGATGGACGACCGATACCGCGCTTCTCCATCTCTTTGACCAGGCTGGCTTCGGAATAACGCGCCGGCGGCTTGGTGAAGTGCTGGGACGGGTCGAGCTTGATCAGCTTCAGCGTGTCGCCCTGGGCCATGTCCGGCAGCACGTCATCATCGCCAGGCTTGGCAATCTGCGGCATCACACGGGTATAGCCGTCGAACTTGAGGATACGGCCCTTGGCACGCAGCTCGAAATCGCCCGCGCCCACGCTGACGGTTGTAGACAGGTATTGCGCCGGCAGCATCTGGCATGCCAGAAATTGGCGCCAGATCAGCTCGTAGAGGCGCTCAGCGTCGCGCTCCATGCCGCTCAGCTTGGCAGGCGTGGTGTTGGCGTCAGAAGGACGAATCGCTTCGTGAGCCTCTTGTGCGCCTTCCTTGCTGCTGTAGACGTTCGGCTTCTCCGGCAGGTAGGTCTTGCCGAATTCGCTTTCAATATAGGTACGCGCCATCGCCACCGCGTCTTGCGACAGGTTGGTGGAGTCCGTACGCATATACGTGATGTAGCCCGCTTCATACAGACGCTGGGCCATCATCATGGTCTTCTTCACCCCGAAGCCCAGGCGGTTGCTCGCGGCCTGTTGCAGGGTGGAGGTGATGAACGGTGCCGACGGCTTGCTGCTGGTCGGTTTGTCTTCACGCTTGACGATGCTGTAGCTGGAGGCCTTGAGCTTCTCCAGCGCGGCCATGGCCTGGGCTTCGTTCAGCGGCTTGAAGGCCTCGCCTTTCTCACGGGCCACTTCAAAGCGCACGTTGGCGCCCTTGGCAGTGCCGAGGTCGGCGTGGACTTCCCAGTATTCTTCGGGGATGAACGCACGGATCTCGCGCTCACGCTCCACCACCAGCTTGACCGCTACCGATTGCACACGGCCGGCGGACAGGCCACGGGCGATCTTCGCCCACAGCAGTGGCGAGACCATGTAGCCCACGACGCGGTCGAGGAAGCGACGGGCCTGCTGGGCGTTGACACGATCAATGTCCAGCTCGCCCGGCTTGGAGAACGCTTCCTGAATGGCTTTCTTGGTGATTTCGTTGAACACCACGCGCTTATAGCGGCTGTCATCACCGCCGATGGCTTCGCGCAGGTGCCAGGCAATGGCTTCCCCTTCGCGGTCCAAGTCCGTCGCGAGATAGATGGTGTCAGCATCTTTGGCGAGCCGGCGCAGCTCTTCGATGACCTTTTCCTTGCCCGGAAGGATTTCATACTTGGCCTTCCAGCCATGGTCCGGGTCCACACCCATGCGCGAAACCAGTTGCTTGCGCGCTTTTTCTTTAGGCGTGAGTACCGGACCTTCGCCCGCGGCGGCCTTACCGCGCTTGGCGGCAGGCTCCTTGCTGGCGCTAGCCGAACCGCTGGTGGGCAGGTCTCGGATATGGCCGATACTCGACTTCACCACGTACTCGTTGCCCAAGTACTTGTTGATGGTCTTGGCCTTAGCCGGGGATTCCACAATGACCAGCGATTTGCCCATGGATCGGAAAATTCCTGAATTCGAGAAGTGAAAGGCAGTTGGCGCCTGACGCGGCAACGCTATATATAGTGGCAACCGGATGAGGTCAAGCGCAGCATTCTGCGCGACCTGCCGTTATTGCCCTGTAAAAAGACTGGGTTCGGCCGTGACCAAAGCAAAGCGCGGGACCTGCTCGCCGTCAACTTCGACGGTCTCCAGGAACATGCTCAAAGGGCGCACCCAAAAGCCGTATTCACCATACAGCGCTTGGTAAAACACCACTTCTTCTTCAGTTTCAGAGTGGCGCGCCACGCTGAAAACACGGTACTGCGGCCCCTTGTAATGCTGGTAGAGCCCGGGTTCGACTTTCATGCTCTGGCCCTCATGCAAATTTTGTTGAAAAAAAATATTTAAAAGTTCCAAAAAACAAAAACCGGGGCACTGGGCCCCGGCTTCCGTCAACCGAACGTTTAGACGCGTTCGAAGACGGTGGAGATGCCTTGGCCGAGACCAATGCACATGGTAGCAACCCCAAGGTTGCCGCCATTTTGCTTCATCACGTTAAGCAAAGTGCCGGAGATACGCGCACCGGAGCAACCGAATGGGTGGCCCAGGGCAATCGCACCGCCGTGCAGGTTAACCTTCTCGTTCATCTTGTCGAGTACTTTCAAATCTTTCAGCACGGGCAGGGCCTGTGCGGCGAAAGCTTCGTTGAGCTCGAAGAAGTCGATATCGGAGATGGAAAGACCCGCGCGCTTCAAGGCTTTTTGTGTGGCCGGTACTGGACCATAGCCCATGATCGCCGGATCCACACCCGCTACTGCCATCGAACGAATCACCGCCAGCGGCTGGATACCCAGGTCCTGGGCACGCTGCGCCGACATCACGATCATGCACGAAGCACCGTCGGTGATCTGCGAGGAAGTACCGGCTGTCACGGTGCCGCCCTTTGGATTGAAGGCTGGCTTGAGGGCCGCCAGGCTTTCCAGGGTGGTGTCCGGACGAATGGTTTCGTCGTAGTCGAACAGTTTCAGGAAACCGTTTTCGTCGTAGCCGTTCATCGGGATGATTTCATCCTTGAACTTGCCTTCCACAGTCGCCTTGTGAGCGAGCTGGTGGGAGCGCAGGCCGAACGCGTCCTGGGCTTCACGGGTGATGCCGTGCATTTTGCCGAGCATTTCCGCGGTCAGGCCCATCATGCCCGAGGCTTTCGCCGCGTAGAGGGACATGTGCGGGTTAGGATCGACGCCGTGCATCATGCTGACGTGGCCCATGTGCTCCACGCCGCCGACTACGAACACATCGCCGTTGCCGGTCATGATCGCTTGGGCAGCGGTGTGCAGCGCGCTCATCGACGAGCCACACAGGCGGCTGACGGTCTGGCCAGCGGCAGTGTGCGGGATCTGGGTCATCAGCGACGCCATGCGCGCGATGTTCCAGCCCTGCTCCAGGGTCTGGTTGACGCAGCCCCAGATCACGTCCTCGACTTCGTTCGGGTCGACCTTGGTGTTGCGCTCCAGCACTTTGCTGATCAGGTGCGCCGACATGTCTTCGGCGCGGGTGTTGCGGTGCATGCCGCCCTTGGAGCGGCCCATCGGCGTACGACCGAAGTCGACAATCACGACGTCTCTTGGATTCAAGCTCATAAATATTCTCGCTCTAGTCGTCTGGGCACTTAACCGAAGAAGCTCTGGCCGTTCTTGGCCATTTCACGCAGCTTCGCGGTCGGGTGGTACAGCGGGCCCAGATCAGCGTACTGATCAGCCAGGGCAACGAACTGGGCCACACCGATGGAGTCGATGTAACGCAGCGCACCACCACGGAATGGAGGGAAACCAATACCATACACCAGGCCCATATCGGCTTCGGCGGCGGTTTCAACGATGCCGTCTTCCAGACAACGCACGGTTTCCAGGCACAGGGCGATCATCATCCAGTTGATGATGTCCTCGTCGGACACCTCACGCTGTTCGTAGATGACCGGAGCGAGTACTTCGTGCACCGACGGGTCGGCCACTTTCTTCTGCTTGCCCTTCTTGTCGGTCTCGTAGGCGTAGAAGCCCTTGCCGTTCTTCTGGCCCAGGCGCTTGGCTTCGTAGAGTGCGTCGACAGCCGAACGACGGTCGTCTTTCATACGGTCAGGGAAGCCTTCAGCCATGACGTCGCGACCGTGGTGGCCGGTGTCGATGCCGACCACGTCCATCAGGTACGCCGGGCCCATTGGCCAGCCGAATTTTTCCATGACCTTGTCGATGCGCACAAAATCCACACCGGCGCTGACCAACTTGGCGAAACCGCCGAAGTACGGGAACAGCACGCGGTTGACCAAGAAGCCCGGGCAGTCATTGACCACGATCGGGTTCTTGCCCATTTTCTTGGCGTAGGCAACGGTAGTGGCCACGGCCAGCTCGCTGGACTTCTCGCCACGGATCACTTCTACCAGCGGCATCATGTGCACCGGGTTGAAGAAGTGCATGCCGACGAAGTTTTCCGGACGCTTGAGGGCCTTGGCCAGCAGCGAGATGGAAATGGTCGAAGTGTTGGAGGCCAGGATGGTGTCATCTTTGACCTGGGCTTCCACTTCAGCCAGCACGGCTTGCTTGACCTTCGGGTTTTCGACAACCGCTTCGACCACCAGGTCGACGTGGCCGAAATCGCCGTAGGACAGCGTAGGACGAATGCCGTTAAGCACTTCAGCCATTTTTGCAGCGGTCATGCGGCCTTTATCAACGCGGCCCACCAGCAGCTTGGCGGCTTCGGCCAGGCCCTGCTCGATCCCGTGTTCGTTGATGTCTTTCATCAGGATCGGCGTGCCTTTGGAGGCCGACTGATAGGCGATACCGCCACCCATGATACCGGCGCCGAGTACGGCAGCCTGTTTCACGTCCTTGGCAATTTCGTCGTAGGCCTTGGCCTTTTTCTTCAATTCCTGATCGTTCAGGAACAGGCCGATCAGGCTTTGCGCAGCCGAGGTTTTCGCCAGTTTGACGAAGCCTGCCGCTTCCACTTCCAGGGCTTTGTCGCGACCGAAGCTCGCGGCCTTCTGGATGGTCTTGATCGCTTCAACCGGCGCCGGGTAGTTCGGGCCGGCCTGGCCTGCCACGAAACCTTTGGCGGTTTCGAACGACATCATCTGTTCGATGGCGTTGAGCTTGAGTTTTTCCAGCTTCGGCTGACGCTTGGCCTTGTAGTCAAATTCGCCGCTGATGGCGCCCTTGATCAGGTTAAGCGCGGCTTCGGCCAGTTTGTCCGGAGCCACTACCGCGTCGACGGCACCGACTTTCAGTGCGTCTTCAGCCTTGTTTTCCTTACCCGCGGCGATCCATTCGATCGCGTTGTCAGCACCGATCAGGCGCGGCAGGCGCACGGTACCGCCAAAGCCTGGGTAGATGCCCAGCTTGACTTCCGGCAGGCCGATCTTGGCCGTCGCGGACATGACGCGGAAATCTGCCGCCAGGCACATTTCCAGGCCGCCGCCCAACGCGATGCCATTGATGGCAGCAACGGTCGGCACGTTGAGGTCTTCGAAATCGCTGAAGATCTTGTTGGCTTCGAGGTTGCCAGCCACCAGCTCGGCATCGGGCAGCTTGAAGTTGTCGACGAATTCGGTGATGTCAGCGCCGACGATAAACACGTCCTTGCCGCTGGAGACGATCACGCCCTTGACCGAAGCATCTGCTTTGATGGTGTCTACGGCCTGACGCAGTTCGTTCAGGGTTAGACGGTTGAACTTGTTGACGGACTCACCCTTGAGGTCGAATTTGAGTTCGACGATGCCACTTTCAAGAGCCTTAACCGTGATGGCTTTACCTTCGTAAATCATCAACTGATCTCCACGATATGGAAGCTGAACAGTACACACTGGACGCTGGTCTCTGGTTTGACATTGACAGTTGAGTCAATGCTCACGCCAATCCGCCAGGCACACCCGCCAGTGCGATAGTCGGGTTTTGTATGAGTCGTCTGACAGGCAAACGCTCAATTCATACGCCCGTTTGATTTGGGTACGCCACCTTCATCCAATTCCGAGCAATTGTCAATCGCTCCAAAGGCTAGTAAAAACGCGACTTTCCAGTCATTTCAGAACCCGGCCCACAGGCGGGCCACCCGTCAATATTCAAATATTCACAGGATCAATAATAGAAAAGATGTGGGAAAAGGCTGTACAGAAAGCAATACACAGCTAGGCTAGCGGCAACCTACAGATTTACCGGCCTGCCTGGCCACCTCCAGCCCGATGATGATGTCGGGCTTTTTATTGCCCGGCTTTCCTGGCTTTTTATTTGCTCGGCTTTTCTGTAGGAGCGAGCTTGCTCGCGAAAACCTGGAGAGCGCCGCGTGTAGCCTGATTATCCGCGTTAGCGTTGGCGATTTTCGCGAGCAAGCTCGCGCCTACAAGGTTTGGGTCAGGCCAGGGCCTTGAGCAGCGTATCGATGTCTTTGAGTACGCTTGCGTCGCCCTTCTCACCCCAATACAAAGCAATCATCTGTTTGTCAGCCTCGACCTTGTAGACGTTCGCCGGCAGCGTTGCAAAATGCGGCAACAACTTCTCATCCACACAAGGTTCACGCCACTGATTGACCCATAGCCCCGGCTCCAGTTGCCAGTAACTCCAGGTTGCGGGCGTGCTGCCGCGCCGTGGTCGGCAGTACTGCGCACAGGGGCTCGGCGGCTCCTGCTTGAGCCAGTGCGGCCACTCCTGAGGCGCCAACTGCATGGCCAACCCGATGCGGCGTGCCTCCATGCGCAGGGCCATGCGCCCGCTCTGCTGGCGCGAAGGACGCAGCCATACCAGGGGGCTTAAAACCACCGCAAGGATTGACACCACTATCCAGACCGTCATATGTGTACTCCCGAATTTCTAGATGAGCGGATTTGATCTGCGGCAACCCCATCCGCTTGAAAGCAGCCATACTGAACTTATTGCAGTCCCCTGGAGGAACGCCTCATGCCCTACGAACATATTCTGGTCGCTGTCGACCTGACCGAAGAGTGCGACCCAGTGATCAAGCGCGCACAGGAATCCGCGATTGCCAATGGCGCCAAACTGTCGTTGGTACACATCGTCGAGCCCATGGCCATGGCCTTTGGTGGTGACGTGCCGATGGACCTTTCCCAGCTGCAGCAGCAACAATTCGACCAGGCCAAGGAGCGCCTGGACCGTTTGATTCTCAAATACCCGCACCTGAAAAAGGAAGACTGCCACCTGACATACGGCCAACCGCGCCAGGAAATTCACCACTTGGCCAAGGAACAGGGTTGTGACCTGATCGTAGTGGGTAGCCATGGGCGCCACGGCTTGGCGTTGTTGCTGGGCTCGACCGCCAATGATGTATTGCACGGCGCGCCGTGCGATGTGCTGGCCGTCAAACTGGTAAAGAGTTCGTAAGACCGATGAAGGTCTAATGTGGGAGCTGGCTTGCCTGCGATAGCAGCCTGTCAGTTGATGCATCAAGTGGCTGATACACCGCTATCGCAGGCAAGCCAGCTCCCACAGTTGAATCGCATTTCATATTAAAAAACCCGGCGCTCATAGAAGAGCGCCGGGCTTTTTTATTGCGGTGCGATCACTCAGGCATCCAACTCGGCCCAACGCTCAACCAACGCTTCCAGCTCCTGGTTCAACGTCTCCAAAGAGGCGATGACCTTGGCAGTTTCTGCCGCAGGGCGCAGGTAGAAACCAGCGTCAGCCATTTCCGCTTCGACCGCAGCAATCTGCTGTTCCTTGGCGTCGATCTCACCCGGCAAGGCTTCCAGCTCGCGCTGCAACTTATAGCTCAGCTTTTTCTTGGCCGGCGCAGCGTCAGCCGCCGGTGCAGGCGCTTCGGCAGCGACCGGAGCCACCACCGCCGTGTTCAAGTCTGCTTTGCCCGACTTGCTCTCGGTCACGCCCAGCAGGCGCGGTGAGCCGCCCTGGCGCAGCCAGTCCTGATAGCCGCCCACGTATTCACGCACCTTGCCTTCACCTTCGAAGACCAGGGTGCTGGTGACCACGTTGTCGAGGAATTCCCGGTCGTGGCTGACCATCAGCACGGTGCCGTTGAAGGTCAGCAGGACCTCTTCCAGCAGTTCCAGGGTTTCCACGTCGAGGTCGTTGGTCGGTTCGTCGAGTACCAGCAGGTTGGCCGGCTTGCTGAACAGCTTGGCCAGCAGCAGGCGCGCACGCTCACCACCCGACAGCGCCTTGACCGGCGTGCGCGCACGTTGCGGGCTGAACAGGAAGTCACCCAGGTAGCTGAGTACGTGGCGGCTCTGGCCGTCGATGTCGATAAAGTCGCGACCTTCGGCGACGTTGTCGATCACGGTCTTTTCCAGGTCCAACTGGTGGCGCAACTGGTCAAAGTAGGCCACGTCGATGCGAGTGCCCTCTTCGACCTTGCCGCTGGTCGGTTGCAGGCCGCTGAGCATCAGCTTGAGCAACGTAGTCTTGCCGGTACCGTTGGCGCCCAGCAGGCCGATACGGTCGCCACGCTGCAGGACCATGGAGAAGTCCTTGATCAGGAACGGGCCGTCCGGGTGATGGAAGCTGACGTTCTCCAGCACCATCACTTGCTTGCCCGACTTGTCGGCAGTATCGAGCTGGATATTGGCCTTGCCGGTACGCTCGCGGCGCTCACTGCGCTCGACGCGCAAGGCTTTCAAGGCACGCACGCGGCCTTCGTTACGGGTGCGACGGGCCTTGATACCCTGGCGGATCCAGACTTCTTCCTGGGCCAGTTTCTTGTCGAACAGCGCGTTGGCAGTTTCTTCGGCCGCCAGGGCGGCTTCCTTGTGCACCAGGAAGCTAGCGTAGTCGCCGTTCCAGTCGATCAGGCCGCCACGGTCCAGTTCGAGGATGCGCGTGGCCAGGCTCTGCAGGAAAGCACGGTCGTGCGTGATAAACAGCACCGCGCCCTGGAAGTCCTTGATGGCTTCTTCAAGCCAGGCGATGGCGCCGATGTCCAGGTGGTTGGTCGGTTCGTCGAGCAGCAGCAGGTCTGGCTCGGACACCAGGGCCTGGGCCAGCAGCACGCGACGACGCCAGCCGCCGGACAATTCGGCGAGGGTCTTGTCGGCCGGCAGTTGCAGGCGGCTCAGGGTGCTGTCCACCAGTTGCTGCAAGCGCCAGCCGTCACGGGCTTCGAGGTCTTGCTGGACGTGCATCAGCTTGTCGAGGTCTTCCTCGGTGACGCAGTTCTGCGCCAGGTGATGGTATTGCGCGAGCAACTCGCCAACGCCGTCCAGGCCTTCGGCAACCACGTCGAACACTGTCCGTCCGTCGGCCACCGGCAATTCTTGCGGCAATTCGCCGATCTTGAGGCCCGGGGCACGCCAGACAGAGCCGTCATCGGGCTTCTGGTCGCCTTTTACCAGCTTCATCATGCTGGACTTGCCGGTGCCGTTGCGGCCGATGATGCACACCCGCTCACCACGGGCGATCTGCCAGGACACCTTGTCCAACAACGGCATGGCGCCGAAAGCAAGGGACACATCGCTGAATTTGAGCAGGGTCATACGCTTCTCCAAAAACTGGGCGCGCATTCTACCTGATGTGAGGGTGGGATGCGGTCGGCATTTTCTCTATTGACACGTTCTGTAGGACATTTCCGGCGAACTTGAACGAACCAGCCGGCAAAGCTTTCGCGGGCCGCTGGCAAAAGGCTAAGCTAGGGGCAATCAGTGTCGGCAGTGCCGGTGCTAGTCGTGATTTCTCTGCACGGACGTCTCATGCGCAGTCGCCTTTTCAACTTTTTATCTTGTCTGCTTCTTTCCGCCACTGCCGTTCAATCCGCCCAGGCGGTGGACCTCACCACTCAACGCCAGTATTACGATCAAGCCAAACGTGCCCTGGCCAAGGGTGACAGCGGCCCCTACATGCAATACAGCCAGGCCCTGGCCGATTACCCGCTCACGCCCTACCTGGCCTATGACGAGTTGACCGCGCGCCTGAAAACCGCGAGCAACGAGGAAATCGAACAATTTCTCGCCAAACACGGCGACCTGCCCCAGGCCAACTGGATGAAACTGCGTTGGCTGCGCTGGCTGGCCGAACGCGGCGATTGGCAGACCTTTGAAAAGTACTACGACACCAAGCTCAATTTCGTCGAACTTGACTGCCTGCATGGCCAATATCAGCTCAGCCACAACCTGAAGGCCGAAGGCTACAAGACCGCCGAAAAGCTGTGGATGACCGGCAAATCCCAACCAGCCGCCTGTGACGCCACGTTTGGCCAATGGGCCGCTGCCGGCCAACTCACCGAGCAGAAGATCTGGGAGCGCACCAAGCTCGCCGCCGAAGCGCGTAACTACGCGCTGGCCAATAGCCTGGTGAAAACCCTGCCCACCCTCGGTGTCCAAGGCCGCTTGATGGTGGATGTGGCGCAAAAGCCCGACATGCTCAGTGACCCGTCACGCTTCCAGCCGGCCACCGAGGCCATGGCTGACGCCGTGGGCCTGGGCCTGCGCCGCCTGGCACGCCAGGATCCGGACAAGGCCATGTCCCTGCTCGACGGTTACGCCAGCAGCATGCACTTCTCCCGTGACGAAAAAGTGTCGATTGCCCGCGAGATCGGCTTGACCCTGGCCAAGCGCTTCGACCCGCGCGCGCTGGAGGTCATGACCAAGTACGACCCCGAGCTGCGCGACAATACGGTCTCCGAGTGGCGTCTGCGCCTGCTGCTGCGCCTGGCGCGCTGGGAAGACGCCTACCAGTTGACCCGCAAACTCCCACAAGACCTGGCCACCACCAACCGCTGGCGCTACTGGCAGGCGCGCAGCCTGGAACTGGCCGAGCCGAAAAACCCGCAAGCCTTGGTGCTGTATAAAAACGTCGCCAAGGAGCGCGATTTCTACGGTTTCCTCGCCGCTGACCGCTCCAAATCGCCTTACCAGTTGAACAACAAGCCGCTGGTGATGAGCCAGGCCCTGGTCAACAAGGTCCGCAACACCCCAGGCGTGCGCCGGGCCCTGGAGTTCTACGCCCGTGGCCAGATCGTCGACGGTCGCCGTGAGTGGTACCACGTCAGCCGTCATTTCAACCGTGACGAGATGGTCGCCCAGGCCAAACTGGCCTACGACATGAAGTGGTACTTCCCGGCGATCCGCACCATCAGCCAGGCCCAGTACTGGGACGACCTGGACATCCGCTTCCCGATGGCCCACCGCGACACCCTGGTGCGCGAAGCCAAGGTACGTGGCCTGCACTCCAGCTGGATCTTTGCCATCACCCGCCAAGAAAGCGCGTTTATGGATGACGCCCGCTCCGGCGTTGGCGCCAGCGGCCTGATGCAACTGATGCCCGGCACTGCCAAGGAAACCGCGCGCAAGTTCAGTATCCCCCTGGCCTCCCCGGCCCAGGTGCTGGACCCGGATAAAAACATCCAGCTCGGCGCTGCTTACCTGAGCCAGGTGCACAGCCAGTTCAACGGCAACCGCGTGCTCGCCTCCGCTGCCTACAACGCCGGCCCAGGCCGCGTGCGCCAATGGCTGCGCGGCGCAGACCACTTGAGTTTCGACGTATGGGTGGAAAGCATCCCCTTCGACGAAACCCGCCAGTATGTGCAGAACGTGCTGTCTTATTCGGTGATCTACGGGCAGAAGCTCAATTCACCGCAGCCGTTGGTGGATTGGCATGAGCGCTACTTCGACGACCAGTAACATGTTGTAGGAGCGAGCTTGCTCGCGAAAAACGTCAACGCTAACGCGTGCTTCCTGGATAAACACGGCGCCTGTGAGGTTTTCGCGAGCAAGCTCGCTCCTACAGAGGGTCCATTGCCCGCATCGAGAGATGCGGGCATTTTTTATTTCACCTGTTCAGCTCCATCACTGAACTGCAACGCCGCCAACCGCGCATACAGCGGGTTGCTCGCAATCAACTGCTGATGCGTGCCCACTGCCACCAGCTTGCCCTGGTCCATCACCGCAATGCGGTCAGCATTCTTCACCGTGGCCAAACGGTGTGCGATCACCAGCGTGGTGCGCCCCTGCATGAGTTGCGGCAGCGCTTGCTGGATCAGGTGTTCGCTCTGAGCGTCGAGGGCGCTGGTGGCTTCGTCCAGCAGCAGGATCGGTGCGTCGACCAACAGGGCGCGGGCGATGGCCAGGCGTTGACGTTGGCCGCCTGAGAGGCCCTGGCCACTTTCGCCGAGGTGGGTTTGGTAGCCGTCGGGCATTTGCAGGATGAAGTCGTGGGCGTGGGCAATACGCGCGGCGGCTTCCACCTGTGCGGTGGTAGCGGAAGGGTTGCCGTAGCGGATGTTGTCCTCGACGCTGCCAAAGAACAACGCCGGGCTCTGGGACACCAGGGCGAAATGGCGCCGCAGGTCTAACGGGTCAAGCTCGGTCAGCGGCTGGCCTTCAAGCAGGATGCGGCCTTGCTGGGGGTCGTAGAAGCGCAGCAGCAGGTCGAAGATCGTCGACTTGCCCGCACCGGACGGCCCTACCAACGCCAGGGTTTCGCCCGGGTTGATGGTGAGGTTCAAGCCGTCGATGGCGTAGCTGTCCGGTCGCGAGGGGTAGGAAAAACGCAGGTCTTGCAGTTCCATGCGGCCGCTGACCCGTTCTGGCAAACGTACCCCGCCTGTGGCCGGCGCCTGGATGTCGTTGCCTGACTGCAACAGTTCACCGATCCGCTCGGCCGCCCCGGCGGCACGCTGCAACTCGCCGAGCACTTCGCTCAGGGTGCCGACAGCGCTGCCGACAATCAGGCTGTAGAACACGAACGCCGCCAGCTCACCGCCGGAAATGCGCCCGCTGATCACGTCCATGCCGCCCACCCACAGCATCACGCCCACCGCGCCGAGCACCAGCATGATCACCAGGGTAATCAGCCAGGAGCGCTGCAAGATGCGCTTACGTGCGGTGATGAAGGCGTCCTCGACGGTGACGGCAAAGCGCTGTTCGTCCTGCACCTGATGGTTATAGGCCTGCACGGTCTTGATCTGGCCCAAGGTCTCGGCGACATAGCTGCCAACGTCCGCGATACGGTCCTGGCTCAAACGCGACAGGCTGCGCACTCGGCGCCCGAAGATCAGGATCGGCGCCAGCACCAGCGGCAACGCCACCACCACGATGCTGGTGAGCTTGGGGTTCGTGATAAACAGCAACACGATGCCGCCGATCACCATCAGCGCATTGCGCAAAAACAGCGACAGCGATGAGCCGATCACCGATTGCAGCAAGGTGGTGTCGGTGGTCAGCCGCGACTGGATTTCCGAGCTGCGGTTGTTCTCGTAGAAGCCTGGGTGCAGGTAGATCAGGTGGTTGAACACTTGCCGGCGAATATCGGCCACCACCCGCTCGCCAATCCACGACACCAGGTAAAACCGCGTGAAGGTGCCCACGGCCAGGCCGAGCACCAACAGCATGAACAGGCCGATGGACTGGTTGAGCAGGTGCGGCGACTGGGTCATGAAGCCCTGGTCCACCAGCAGGCGTATGCCCTGGCCCATGGACAAGGTGATGCCAGCGGTGACGATCAGCGCCAGCAGTGCGCCAAGCGCCTGCCAGCGGTAGGGTGCGATAAAGCGGCTGGCCAGGCGAATCGCACGGCGTTGACGGATGGAGAACATGGGAGGTATCACCAATGAGGAATCTGTACCCTCCAACATTGGGGGAACTTGCGCGAATAACAATGAGTCAGGTTAATTATGCCCACCGATGCAGGCCGCTAGAGGCTATCGGTCTAAGCCTCATCTGGAAATATGTACCGGTTTCTGGTGGACTGGGTGTTCAAACCGATGAGCGTGTAAGGAGTTGTAACGGCGCGTTCATGCGGGGGAATTAAAGTAGGTACACAACCTGATGAGGAGACAGGCCATGACCTTGCAAAATAGCAGCGACGCCAAGATTGAAGTGATCCGCCAGCCGCAACAGTTGCCTTGCTCGTATATCGATGCCAAAGGCCAGGAAGTGCAGATTACCGAAGAAATGATCCAGCAAGCCTGCAGCGAACTGGAACAGCGACTGGTCAAGCCTGCCCAGCAAGGCTGAAGCGCCCACGCTCTTTCAAACCCGGCCCCGGTGGCCGGGTTTTTTGTGTCCCTGTAGGAGCGAGCTTGCTCGCGAAAAACGCCAACGATAACGCAGCGTTTCTGATTTAACGCGGCGCCCTCAGGTTTTTCGCGAGCAAGCTCGCTCCTACAGTTATAGGTTATAGGTGTTCGGCACCCAGAGCAGTGACGATCTGTGACAGCACCGCCGACTCCCCCTTGATGCGCACCTTCAAGCCATCGATCTCGCGACGTTCCGGGTAATGCTTGCGCAGCAGGTCAAAGGCCTGGCGCTGTTCCTGCACGGTACCTACCAGGCTGCGACGGAAATCCGCATCGTCACGGCGTGGGTCGTACACACTGCGGCACAAGGTCGCCAGCGCCCAGGCCGGGTCAGTCGTAGCGTTAAGGTGCATCTCGGCCAGCCAGGGGGCCGGCAGCAAATCACTCAGCTGGATACTCGGCTCATGGCCCAGGTGCGCACACAGCGCCTGGTAAATCTGCGCGGTGCCGCGCTGTTTGCCATCGAGGCTGTAGCCGGCGATATGGGGCGTGGCCAGCACGCACAGGTCTGCCAGCTCGACATCCACCTCGGGCTCGCCTTCCCACACGTCCAGCACCGCTTGCAGGTCTTCGCGCGCCAGCAACACCTCGCGCAGGGCGGCGTTATCCACCACCGCGCCCCGGCTGGCATTGATCAGCCAGGTGCCCGGCTTGAGCTGTTCCAGGCGCTGGCGATCAAACAGGTGCCAGGTCGAACCATTGCCGGACTTGATCAGCGGCGTATGCAAGCTGATCACGTCACAGTGCTCGATGATCTGCTGCAGGCTGACGTAATCACCGTCTTCGGTGACCTGGCGCGGTGGGTCGCACACCAACACATTCCAGCCCAGGCCCTTGAGCACCTTGACCAAGCGCCCGCCGACTTCACCGGCGCCGACGATGCCGTAGGTACGCTGCTTGAGGTCGGCGCCTTCGATTTCAGCCAGGGTCTGCAAGCTGCCGAGCACGTAGTCCACCACCCCACGCGCATTGCAGCCGGGCGCGCTGGACCACTGGATACCCGCTTGCTTGAAGTAGTCGAGGTCCAGGTGGTCGGTGCCGATGGTGCAAGTGCCGACAAAGCGCACGTTACTGCCCTCGAGCAGGGCGCGGTTGACGTTGGTCACCGAGCGCACCAGCAGTACATCGGCCTGCTCGACCGTGGCACGATCAATGGAACGGCCAGGCACACGGCGAATCTCGCCAAACCCTTCGAAGAATGCATCGAGCAGCGGGATATTTTCGTCGGCAACAATCAGCATGGCAGGCTCCTTTGGCGGAATGGCAGTGTACAGAAGATCCTGTGTAGGAGCTGGCTTGCCTGCGATTGCATCGACCCGGTTTGCCTGATGTACCGAGGTGCCCGCATCGCAGGCAAGCCAGCTCCCACAGGGATCAGCGCAGGCCTGGGAGCATTGCTTACAAATCCCTAACACAGGTTTTTTCCTGACCACTGCGTCAACGCGTAGAATCCGCCGTCCTTGCGACTGCCTTTTTATTGGACACCTGTACGTGAACACTGCCACCGCTACCCTCTCCCGCCCCGCCCGCATCAGCCGGGAAGTGCGCGGCCTGCTGACGCTGGCCTTGCCGATCATGATTGGCCAACTGGCAACCACCGCGATGAGCTTCGTCGATGCGGTGATGGCCGGGCGCGTGAGCCCGCAGGACTTGGCGGCGGTGGGCCTGGGTAATTCGATCTGGATCCCGGTGTACCTGTTGATGACCGGTACTCTGCTGGCCACCACGCCGAAAGTTGCCGAGCGTTATGGCGCGGGCAAACTCACCGAGATCGGGCCTCTGGTGCGCCAATCGTTGTGGTTGGCCGTGGTGGTCGGCCTCTGCGGCGCGCTGCTGTTGCTGTGCGCCGAGCCGATCCTGCATGCCATGAAGGTCGAGCCCGACCTGATCGAGCCGTCCATGGGCTACCTGCACGGCATCGCCGCCGGTATGCCGGCGGTTGCGTTGTACTACGTGTTTCGCTGTTTCAGTGACGGCCTGGGCCGCACACGGCCGAGCATGGTCATGGGCTTGTGCGGGTTGGCGCTGAATATTCCGCTGAACTACATCTTCATCTACGGCCACTTTGGCGTACCGGCCATGGGCGGCGTGGGCTGTGGCTGGGCTACCGCCATTGCGATGTGGGTGATGATGATCGGCCTGGCCATCTGGACGCGCTGGGGCGCGGCCTATCAAAGCAGCGAATTGTTCAAGCGCTTCGACTGGCCGCAATGGACGGTGATCAAGCGCATATTGGGCATAGGCCTGCCGATTGGTGTGGCGATCTTCGCCGAGTCGAGCATTTTCGCGGTGATTGCCCTGCTGCTTGGCAGCCTGGGCGCTACCGTGGTGTCCGGCCATCAGATCGCCCTGAACGTCAGCTCCCTGGTGTTCATGATCCCGTATTCCCTGAGCATGGCCGTCACCGTGCGGGTCGGCCAGGCGTTGGGGCGCGGCGAACCCCGGGAAGCTCGCTTCGCCGCCGGCGTCGGCATGGGCACCGCCCTGGCGTACGCGTGCTTTTCCTGCAGCTTGATGCTGCTGTTTCGCGAGCAGATTGCAGCGATCTACACCCCCGACCCGGTGGTGATCCACTTGGCGTCGATGCTGATCGTGTTTTCGGCGTTGTTCCAGTTCTCTGACTCGATCCAGGTCACCGCCGCGGGCGCATTGCGCGGCTACCAGGACACCCGGGTGACCATGGTACTGACCCTGTTCGCCTATTGGGGCGTGGGCCTGCCGGTGGGCTACGCCCTGGGCCTGACCAACTGGCTCGGTGAGCCCAGCGGCCCGAGCGGTTTATGGCAAGGGCTGATCGTGGGCTTGAGCTGTGCGGCGGGGATGTTGGTGGTGCGCCTGGCGCGCAGTGCACGCCGACGCATTCGGGCCGAAAAGGCGCAGGCTTAGTCGGCTTTCTTGCGGATCCAGTACAGGTAGGTGCCAGCATCTTCCTGCTGACCCACCAGTTCGTGGTCGAGAAACACGCAGAACTTGGGGATATCGCGACGGGTCGACGGGTCGGTGGCGATCACCTTGAGCAGGCCGCCCGCCGGCAGGTCGCGGATGTGCTGGTGCAACATCATCACCGGCTCTGGGCAATTGAGGCCGGTGGCGTCGAGGGTGCCGTCAACCGGCAGTTCAAGACTCATACTTCACTCCTAAAACTAACCCGGACTCCTGTGGGAGCGGGCTTGCTCGCGAAGACGCGGGCACATTCAACATAAATTTTGACTGTTATACCGCTTTCGCGAGCAAGCCCGCTCCCACATTTTGGATCTCAGCGGCTTTTGGTTTTCTTTACGTCTACCAGGCGGCGCAGGTGACATGTCACTTCTTCGCGGTCGTGGTAGAGCTGCTTGCAGCCGATCTCCACACGGATTCCACGCGCCTTGAAGCCCTCTTCGATGCGTTCCAGCAAACGCTTCACTTCGGCGTAACGCTGTTTCATCGGTAACTTCAGGTTCACCACCGCCTCGCGGCAATGCCCTTCGCCAATCCAGGTTTCCAACAGTGCCGCGTTGCGCGCAGGTTTCTCGACGATGTCGCAGACCATCCAGTCTACCGGCTGCTTGGGCACGAAGGTGAAGCCGTCGGCCATCAGGTGCTGCACCAGGCCAGTGTCCATCAGGCTTTCGGCCATGGGGCCGTTGTCGATGGCGGTCACCAGCATGCCACGGTTGACCAATTGCCAGGTCCAGCCGCCTGGCGCTGCGCCAAGGTCGACGCCGGTCATGTCGCCGTGCAGGCGTTCGTCCCACTGGTCACGGGGGATAAAGTGGTGCCAGGCCTCCTCCAGCTTGAGGGTCGAGCGGCTAGGCGCGTCACGCGGGAACTTGAGGCGCGGAATGCCCATGGGCCACATCGCCGAGTTGTTCGACTCGGCCAGGCCCATGAACACTTCGCGACCGCTCTTGAAGGTCAGCAGCAGGCGCGGCTTGCTCGGGTCGTCCACCAGCTTGCCGGCGTTAAGCAGGGCTTTGCGCAGGTGCACTTCGAATTTCTTGCAGAAGTTGGACAGTTCCTTGCCGTCGTTGGTGTCGACCATCTCCAGCCACAGGCTGCCGCACACAGGGAATTCGCGCAGGTGGGCGAGGATCACGCTGATGCGGTCGGTTTCCGGCAGGTCGATAAACACCCCGCGCGCCCACTGCCTCGGGAAGATCAGCTCGGCAAAGCGCTGGCCGTGCATCAGGCGCTGGGCGCCGTCTTCTTCGGTGCAGACAAATTCGGCGCAGGCGCTGCCGGTCTTGGCCTTGGCGTAGCCGGAAACGTTCAGGCGCGCGGCGTGCTCCGCGATCTCGGAACAGACTTCGCCTTCAAAACCCGGGCGGCAGTGCATAAAAAGGGTGTTCATTGAATCTCCTGGTGAATCAACCGGCGTTGCGCTATCGCAATACCTGTCATGAAAACGCGCGCATGATAGCCGAGTTCGGAACCTTGGACTCAGCGATAGAGTCCAGTTATTAGCCTGCTAATGAAAACAGCGCTAACGTGATAGCTCTGTTCGTCCCGTCAGGTCCGTAGCCGTGCGGACCATAAGGAGTCATGTAATGTCATCCCTTGATAGCCTGAGAACCCTTAAGACACTGCACATAGACAGCAAAACCTACCACTACTTCAGCCTGCCCGAAGCCGCCAAGAGCCTGGGTGATCTGGACAAGCTGCCGATGTCCCTCAAGGTGCTGCTGGAAAACCTGCTGCGCTGGGAAGACGCCAAGACCGTCACCGGCACCGACCTCAAGGCCATCGCCGCCTGGCTCAAGGCGCGCCAGTCTGACCGCGAGATCCAGTATCGCCCCGCCCGCGTGCTGATGCAGGACTTTACCGGCGTACCCGCCGTGGTCGATCTGGCCGCCATGCGCGCTGCCGTGGCCAAGGCCGGTGGTGACCCGCAGCGCATCAACCCGCTGTCCCCGGTGGACCTGGTGATTGACCACTCGGTAATGGTCGACAAGTTCGGCAGCACCAGCGCCTTTGAGCAGAACGTCGATATCGAAATGCAGCGCAACGGCGAACGCTACGCCTTCCTGCGCTGGGGCCAGAGCGCCTTCGACAACTTCAGCGTGGTACCGCCGGGCACCGGCATCTGCCACCAGGTCAACCTCGAATACCTGGGCCGCACCGTGTGGACCAAAGAGGAAGACGGCCGCACCTACGCCTTCCCCGACACCCTGGTCGGCACCGACTCCCACACCACCATGATCAACGGCCTCGGCGTACTCGGCTGGGGCGTGGGCGGCATCGAAGCCGAAGCGGCCATGCTCGGCCAGCCGGTGTCGATGCTGATCCCGGAAGTGATCGGTTTCAAACTCACCGGCAAGCTCAAGGAAGGCATCACCGCCACCGACCTGGTGCTGACCGTGACACAAATGCTGCGCAAGAAAGGCGTGGTGGGCAAGTTCGTCGAGTTCTACGGCGACGGCCTGGCCGATTTGCCCCTGGCCGACCGCGCGACCATCGCCAACATGGCCCCGGAATATGGCGCGACCTGTGGCTTTTTCCCGGTGGATGAGGTGACGCTGGATTACCTGCGCCTGTCCGGCCGCCCGGCTGAAACGGTCAAGCTGGTGGAAGCCTATACCAAGGCCCAGGGCCTGTGGCGCAACGCCGGCCAAGAGCCGATCTTCACCGACACCCTGGCCCTGGACATGGGCACTGTCGAGGCCAGCCTTGCCGGGCCCAAACGCCCACAGGATCGCGTTGCCCTGCCGAATGTCGGCCAAGCGTTCAGCGATTTTCTCGACCTGCAATTCAAACCCACCAGCAAAGAAGAAGGCCGCCTGGAAAGCGAAGGCGGGGGCGGCGTTGCCGTGGGCAATGCCGACCTGGTCGGCGAGGCGGATTATGAATACGAAGGCAACACCTATCGCCTGAAAAACGGCGCGGTGGTGATTGCCGCGATTACCTCCTGCACTAACACCTCCAACCCCAGCGTGATGATGGCCGCCGGGCTGGTGGCAAAGAAAGCCGTGGAAAAAGGCCTGACCCGCAAGCCCTGGGTGAAAAGCTCCCTGGCGCCGGGCTCCAAAGTGGTCACCGACTACTACAAGGCGGCGGGCCTCACCCAATACCTGGACAAGCTTGGCTTCGACCTGGTGGGTTACGGCTGCACCACCTGTATCGGCAACTCCGGGCCGCTGCCCGAGCCGATCGAAAAAGCCATCCAGAAGGCCGACCTCACCGTGGCCTCGGTGCTGTCCGGTAATCGTAACTTCGAAGGCCGCGTGCACCCACTGGTGAAAACCAACTGGCTGGCCTCCCCGCCCCTGGTCGTCGCCTACGCGTTGGCCGGCACCGTGCGCATCGACATCAGCAGCGAGCCGCTGGGCAATGACCAGCAGGGCAACCCGGTGTACCTGAAGGACATCTGGCCCAGCAGCCAGGAAATCGCCGAGGCAGTGGCCCAGGTCAGCACCAGCATGTTCCACAAGGAATATGCCGAAGTGTTTGCCGGCGACGAGCAGTGGCAAGCCATTGAAGTGCCGCAGGCAGCCACCTACGTGTGGCAACCGGATTCCACCTACATCCAGCACCCGCCGTTCTTCGACGACATTGCTGGCCCGCTGCCGGTGATCGAGGACGTCAAGGGCGCCAATGTGCTGGCCCTGCTGGGGGATTCGGTGACCACCGACCACATCTCCCCTGCCGGCAATATCAAGGCCGACAGCCCGGCCGGGCGCTACCTGCGCGAACAGGGCGTGGAGCCGCGTGACTTCAACTCCTACGGCTCACGCCGGGGCAACCATGAAGTGATGATGCGCGGCACCTTCGCCAATATCCGTATCCGCAATGAAATGCTCGGCGGCGAGGAAGGCGGTAACACGCTGTATATCCCCACTGGCGAGAAAATGGCGATCTACGATGCCGCCATGCAGTACCAGGCCTCGGGCACACCGCTGGTGGTGATCGCCGGCCAGGAATACGGCACCGGCTCCAGCCGCGACTGGGCGGCCAAGGGCACTAACCTGCTGGGCGTCAAGGCGGTGATCGCCGAGAGCTTCGAGCGTATCCACCGCTCCAACTTGGTGGGCATGGGCGTGTTGCCGTTGCAGTTCAAGCTGGATCAGAACCGCAAGACACTCAAGCTCACCGGCAAGGAGAAGATCGATATCCTCGGGCTGACCGATGCCGAGATCGAGCCGCGGATGAACCTGACGCTGGTGATCACGCGGGAGGATGGCAGCAGCGAGAAGGTTGAAGTGCTGTGCCGGATTGATACCTTGAATGAGGTGGAGTACTTCAAGGCCGGTGGGATTCTGCACTACGTGCTGCGCCAGTTGATCGCGTCCTGACCAACGCCGCAAAACTAATGTGGGAGCGGGCTTGCTCGCGAAGGCGGTGAGTCAGTCAAGAATGTATCGACTGACACTCAGTATTCGCGAGCAAGCCCGCTCCCACAGTTTTGACCGTATTTCAGATCAGCCGAACAGCCACTTCCACAACAGTACCAAGACGACTACCGCCAGCACCGGCCGCGCAATGCGGTAGGCCTTGGGATGCTTGCGTTTCCACTGCTTGACCTGGCCGCTGAACTTGTCGCTGAAGGTCTTGCTCCAGGCGTACGCCTGGTTGATGCCGCCCACGCGCTCGTCATCGAGGTTCTGCGGCGCCGTGGCACGGCCAAGCTGCTTGCTGACCCAGCGGTTGATGCGGGTCATCACGCGGTTGCTCAAGGGGCGCTCAATGTCGCAGAACAGGATCACACGGGTCTGTTCGGTTTCGTTTTTCACCCAGTGCACGTAGGTTTCGTCGAACATCACGTCTTCACCGTCGCGCCAAGCGTAGACCTGGCCGTCGACGAAGATACGGCAGTCGTCGGAGTTCGGCGTGGACAGCCCCAGGTGATAACGCAGGGAACCGGCGAACGGGTCGCGGTGCGGGTTGAGGTGGCTGCCGCCCGGCAACAGCGCGAACATCGCGCCCTTGACGTTAGGGATGCTGCTCACCAACGCCACGGTCTTGGGGCACAGTGCCTCGGCCGATGGCAGCGGTTTGTCGTACCACTTGAGGTAAAAACGCTTCCAGCCCTTCTTGAAGAACGAACCGAAACCGGCGTCGTTGTTCTTTTCGGCGGCGCGGATGTAGCCCTCGTCGAACAGGTGCATGGCCTCTTCGCGGATCACTTCCCAGTTGTCCTTGAGCACATCCAGTTCCGGGAACTTGCTGCGGTCCAGGTACGGTTTGGACGGCACCGCGGAAAACAGGTACATCAGGGCGTTATACGGGGCGAACAGCGCCGAATGGTTGACGAACTGACGCAACATCGGCAAACGGGCCTTGCCACGCAGGTGCACATACAGCGTGCTGCCGATGAACAGCAGCAACACCGACAATTTGGCGGCCAAAGAAAAGGTCATGCAGCAACTCCTGGAAATAAGCGCCTGGCCAGCCAATTTCCATCAATGGGAAACCAGACGTAACAGCCGGCCATGATAAACACTTGAGCCATTATGCAGAAGGCCCAGGAAAACAGACTGACCTGTATCAACCCCCCGCACCCCTTGTAGGAGCGAGCTTGCTCGCGAAGAACGTCAACGATAACGCGGGCTTACTGGTTCAATGTGGTGCTCTCAGGTTTTTCGCGAGCAAGCTCGCTCCTACAGTATTCAGGCCTGGTTTTCCTGCTCGGTAAACAAATCACTGAACAACATACTCGACAGGTAGCGCTCACCGGAGTCCGGCAAGATCACCACGATCGTCTTGCCCTGCATTTCCGGCTTCTCGGCCAGGCGCACGGCCACGGCCATGGCGGCACCACACGAGATCCCGCACAGAATGCCCTCTTCCAGCATCAAGCGCCGGGCCATGGCCTTGGACTCTTCGTCAGTCGCCAGCTCCACACGGTCGACCATCGACAGATCGAGGTTTCTCGGCACGAAACCGGCACCGATGCCCTGGATCTTGTGCGGGCTGGGCTTGATCTCTTCACCCGCCAATGCCTGGGTGATCACCGGGGAAACCATGGGCTCCACGGCCACCGACAGAATCGGCTTGCCCGCCGTGTTTTTGATATAGCGTGATACCCCGGTGATCGTGCCGCCGGTCCCCACGCCTGCCACCAGCACATCCACGGCGCCATCGGTGTCGCTCCAGATTTCCGGGCCGGTGGTTTTCTCGTGAATGGCAGGGTTTGCCGGGTTGTCGAACTGGGCCGGCATAAAGTAGGTGGCCGGGTCGCTGGCGACGATCTCGGCGGCCTTGTCGATAGCACCCTTCATGCCCTTGGCCGGCTCGGTCAGCACCAGTTCGGCGCCCAGAGCCTTGAGCACTTTACGGCGCTCAAGGCTCATGGACGACGGCATGGTCAGCAGCAGTTTGTAGCCACGGGCAGCGGCGACAAAGGCCAGGCCGATACCGGTGTTGCCTGAAGTCGGCTCGACAATGGTCATGCCCGGCTTGAGCTTACCGCTACTTTCCGCATCCCAGACCATGCTGGCGCCAATGCGGCACTTCACCGAATAGCCCGGGTTACGTCCTTCGATCTTGGCCAGGATCGTCACGCCCCGCGGCGCGATGCGGTTGATCTGAATCAGGGGCGTGTTACCGATGGAGTGCGCGTTGTCTGCAAAGATGCGGCTCATGGCGGTTCCTATTATCGAGGCGTTGGGAAAGGCCCCAAGGGTATGCCTCGTGCTCCCAAGCGTCCAGACGGAGGAACGTTGCGCCAATCAGAACAGTCAATCTCCTACAAGCAAGGAGAACTGCCCTATGAAACGTCGCTACAGTTGGCCGTTAGGGACCATCGCCGCTCTGGTGCTGGTGTTGATTGCCATCCACCTTGCGCTGCCCTACCTGGTGCGCAACTACCTGAACGACAAACTCGCCAACATGGGCGATTACCGTGGCGAGATTGCCGATGTGGACCTGGCGCTATGGCGCGGCGCCTACCGGATCAATGGCCTGCAAATCGTCAAGGTGGACGGCAAGGTCCCGGTGCCGTTCGTCAAGGCGCCGCTGATCGAGTTCGCGGTGAGCTGGCATTCGCTGTGGTACGACCATGCCGTCGTGGCCGAGGGGCATTTTGTGCGCCCTCAGATCAACTTTGTCGATGGCGGTGCCAACAAGCAGGCGTCCCAGACCGGTAAAGGCACCGACTGGCAGGAGCAACTGCGCAAACTGTTACCGATCACCCTCAACGAAGTGCGCATCGAAGACGGTGAGATCGCCTTCCATAACTTCAGCTCCAAGCCCCAGGTGAATATCAACGCCACCGGGGTCAACGCCAGCTTCTATAACCTGACCAATGTGGTGGATGTCAAAGGCAAGCGCGACGCGCGCTTCGAAGGCAAGGCACTGCTGCAAGGCCAGGCGCCTCTGGAGGCCAACGCCACTTTTGATCCGCTGAGCGATTTTGAAGAGTTCGAATTCCGCTTCCGCGCCCGCGACCTGCAACTCAAGCGCATGAATGACTTCGCCTCAGCCTATGGCAAGTTCGACTTCAAGGCCGGCACGGGTGACGTGGTGATCGAAGCCCAGGCTGAAAATGGCCGGCTCACCGGCTATATCAAGCCGCTGCTGCGCGATGTGGAGGTGTTTGACTGGCAACAAGACGTTGAAAACCGGGACAAGAATATCTTCCGCTCGATCTGGGAAGCCGTGGTGGGCGCCAGCGAAACCGTGCTGAAAAACCAGCGCAAAAACCAGTTCGCCACCCGTGTGGAGCTGAGCGGTAGCGTGCATCAGCAAAATGTCAGTGCGTTTTCGGCGGTGATCGCGATTCTGCGCAATGGGTTTATCCAGGCGTTCAATGCTCGGTACGAACAGCCCAAGCCCAGCGCTGATTAACCCTGTGGGAACTGGCTTGCCTGCGATGGCGGTGGGTCAGTTAACTAATCTGTCGCTGATACACCGCTATCGCAGGCAAGCCAGCTCCCACACGTCCTGCATGGGCCAGGGCCGATGTGACCCGCCATTCAGAGACTGAATGCCCCGTCTGCGTTCACAGTCGCCGGGGCTGCGCGGTATAGTCAGGCCATTGATGAATTCGAGGAATGACCGATGAAGTTCGAAGGCACCCAGGCCTATGTGGCTACCGATGACCTGAAACTGGCCGTCAACGCCGCCATCACCCTGGAGCGGCCGCTGCTGGTCAAGGGCGAACCGGGCACCGGCAAGACCATGCTTGCCGAGCAACTGGCCGAATCCTTCGGTGCCAAGTTGATCACCTGGCACATCAAGTCCACCACCAAGGCCCATCAAGGCCTGTACGAGTACGACGCGGTCAGCCGCCTGCGTGACTCGCAACTGGGCGTGGACAAGGTGCACGACGTGCGCAATTACCTGAAGAAGGGCAAGCTGTGGGAAGCCTTCGAGTCCGAAGAGCGGGTGATCCTGCTGATCGATGAAATCGACAAGGCCGACATCGAGTTCCCCAACGACCTGCTGCAAGAGCTCGACAAGATGGAGTTCTACGTCTACGAAATCGACGAGACCATCAAGGCCAAGAAGCGCCCGATCATCATCATTACCTCCAACAACGAAAAAGAGCTGCCGGACGCGTTCCTGCGCCGCTGCTTCTTCCACTACATCGCCTTCCCCGACCGCACCACCTTGCAAAAGATCGTGGATGTGCACTACCCGGACATCAAGAAAGACCTGGTCAGCGAAGCGCTGGACGTGTTCTTCGATGTGCGCAAGGTGCCGGGCCTGAAGAAAAAACCTTCCACCTCCGAGCTGGTCGACTGGCTCAAGCTGCTGATGGCCGACAATATTGGCGAAGCGGTGCTGCGCGAGCGCGACCCGACCAAGGCCATCCCGCCCCTGGCCGGCGCTTTGGTTAAGAACGAGCAAGACGTGCAGTTGCTGGAGCGTCTGGCGTTCATGAGCCGTCGCGGTAATCGCTGATGCTGCTCAACCTGTTCAACGAAATGCGTGCCGCCAAGGTACCGGTGTCGGTGCGCGAGCTGCTCGACTTGATCAACGCGCTCAAACAGCGCGTGACCTTCGCCGACATGGACGAATTCTACTACTTGGCCCGGGCGATCCTGGTCAAGGATGAACGGCATTTCGACAAGTTCGACCGGGCCTTCGGCGCCTATTTCAACGGCCTGGAAAAGCTCGACGACCACCTGCAGGCGCTGATCCCCGAGGAGTGGCTGCGCAAGGAATTCGAACGCTCGTTGAGCGATGAAGAACGCGCGCAGATCCAGTCCCTCGGTGGCCTCGACAAGCTCATCGAAGAATTCAAGAAACGCCTGGAAGAACAGAAAGAACGCCATGCCGGTGGCAACAAGTGGATCGGCACCGGCGGCACCAGCCCGTTTGGTTCCGGCGGCTACAACCCCGAAGGCATTCGCGTGGGTGACGCCGGCAAGCGCCAGGGCAAGGCGGTGAAAGTCTGGGACCAGCGCGAGTACAAGAACCTCGACGACCAGGTGGAACTGGGCACGCGCAACATCAAGATCGCCCTGCGCCGCCTGCGCAAATTTGCCCGCCAGGGCGCAGCCGAAGAGCTGGACATCGATGGCACCATCGACCACACCGCCCGCGATGCCGGCTTGCTGAACATCCAGATGCGCCCCGAGCGGCGTAACACCATCAAGCTGTTGCTGCTGTTCGACATCGGCGGCTCGATGGATGCCCACGTGAAGATCTGCGAAGAGCTGTTCTCCGCGTGCAAGACCGAGTTCAAGCACCTGGAGTACTTCTACTTCCATAACTTCGTGTACGAGTCGGTGTGGAAGAACAACCAGCGCCGCACTTCCGAACGCACCTCCACCCAGGACCTGCTGCACAAATACGGCGCCGATTACAAAGTGATCTTTATCGGTGATGCGGCCATGGCACCTTATGAAATCACCCAGGCCGGCGGCAGTGTCGAGCATTGGAACGAGGAGCCGGGGTATGTGTGGATGCAGCGCTTCATGGCCAAGTACAAGAAGCTGATCTGGATTAACCCCTACCCGAAAGATACCTGGGGCTATACGGCATCGACGGGGATTGTGCGGGAGTTGGTGGAGGATCAGATGTATCCGCTGACGCTGCGTGGGTTGGAAGAAGGTATGCGTTTTCTCTCAAAATAAACGCAGATCCACATGTGGGAGCGGGCTTGCTCGCGAATGCGGTGAGCCAGTCGCCGAAGTTGCTGACTGATACACCGCATTCGCGAGCAAGCCCGCTCCCACATTTGGTTTGTGGTGTTATTTGAAGCGCTGCAAAAACTTGATGTGCTGCCGATGCGCCGCCTCCTGCACCACCGGTGCCAGCCGCACCTTCTGCCCCGGCAAACACTGCGCCAGCCGCGCCAAGGATAAAGGCGTCAACGCGCCCAACCGCGGATAACCACCGATGGTCTGCCGGTCATTGAGCAACACAATCGGCTGCCCATCCGGTGGCACCTGGATCGCGCCCAACGGTATCCCTTCGGAAATCAACGACGGCCCCTGGTACTGAAGCGGCGTGCCCAGCAAGCGCATGCCCATGCGGTCGGCGCGGCTGTCCAGGGCCCATTCGCTGTTGAAGGCATCGAACAGGCTCTGCCCGCTGAACTGGCCTATCTGCGCGCCGATGATCACGTCCAGTGATGCAGCGGATTGCACATCCGGGTTAGCCAGCACCTTCATTGCGCCGCCCGTACCGGAATAAGCCAACCGCCCACCTTCGGCCAACGCCTTGCCGAAACCGTCCACCCCGCCCAACGCTTCGCGCACGACCGTGGCACAACTGCCCAGTACAACCTGCGCATCAAAGCCACCGGGCGCGGCCAGATAAGCGCGTGCCCCGTTGAACGGCTGGGTGAAACGCAGGCGTTGGCCCTTTTGCAGGATAAAACTGCGACCGGGGCTTATCGCACGCTCATCGACATAGGCGCCCAGATCCGCACCGGCCAAGGCCAGCAGGCAATAGTCCTCGGCCTGCAGGGTAAAGCCGCCCAGGGTGATTTCCACGACGGGCGCATCCAGGGCATTGTCCAGCAGCCAGTTGGCCCAAGACATCGACACCCAATCCAGCGCGCCGCCCTGGGTCACGCCCAGATGACGCACGCCAAACCGCCCGGCGTCCTGCAACAGGCACAGCGGGGTACTGGCCTCGATGATCAAGCGGCTCATGCCTGCGCCTCCAGCGGCGTGTCATCGCCACCCAGATTGACGAATTCGGCGTGGCTGACCGGGGCGAAGCGCACCGTGTCACCGGGCTGCATCAGGCTGTAGCCGTCGCGCTCACGGTCGAACAGTTTGGCCGGGGTGCGGCCGATCAGGTTCCAGCCGCCTGGGGACACCACCGGGTACGCGGCAGTTTGTCGTTCAGCGATGCCGACACTGCCGGCGGCCACGCGTTTGCGCGGCGTGTTGAGGCGCGGTGTGGCAAGTATTTCATCCACCAGCCCCATAAAGGCAAACCCAGGGGCAAAGCCGAGGGCGAACACCTGGTACTCATGGGCGCTGTGGCGGCGGATCACCTCCTCGACAGTCAGCCCGCTACGCTGGGACAGCAAAGTCAGTTCCGGGCCGACACTCAGGTCGTACCACACCGGCAGCACATGGCACTGGCCACTGCCCTGAGGCTGGGGTTGCAGATCGGTGAGGGCCTGGTCGATCAGCGCCCGGGCCTGGGCCGGGGTGAGCGCCGTGAGATCGTAATGCACCATCAAGGTGGTGTAGGACGGCACCAGGTCCACCAAGGCCGGGCCAAAGCCATTGCGCAGGCGCTCGGTAGCCGCGAGCATCCACGGCATGTTGGCTTCGGCGATCACGTCAAACAGGCGCACCATCAGGCAGTCGATCGCCACCACTTCAATGCGTGGGTTCATGCTGTTTTCAACGCTTCGCGGATACGCTGCACGGCGGCGACCGAACTGGCATTGTCGCCATGCACACACAGGGTATTGGCCTGGAGTACCAATGGGCTGCCGTCGCTGGCAATCAGCGCTTCGCCACGGGAAAAGGTCAGGGCCTGCTGCACGATGGTGTCGGCATCGTGATGCACCGCGCCCGGCAACTGCCGGGACACCAAGTGGCCGTTACTGTCATAGGCACGGTCGGCAAAGGCTTCGAACCACAGGGTCACGCCGTATTCGTCGCCCAAGGCTTGGGCTGCGCGGTTGTCACGGGTGGCCAGCAGCATCAGCGGCAGGTCGCCGTAGGCCGCCACGGCCTGGATCACCGCACGCAACTGCGCGGGGTTGGCCATCATGTCGTTGTACATCGCACCATGGGGTTTCACATAGCTGACGCGCCCGCCCTGGGCCCGGCAGATGCCGTCCAGCGCGCCGATCTGGTAGTGCAACAGGTCCTGGATTTCCTGCGGCGTGTAGTTCATGGAGCGCCGGCCGAAGCCTTGCAGGTCCTGGTAGGCCGGGTGGGCGCCCACTTGCACGCCATGCTTGAACGCCAGGCTGACGGTCTTGCGCATGATGCTCGGGTCGCCGGCATGGAAACCGCACGCCACGTTGGCGCAATCAATGAACGGCATGACCTCGGCGTCCAGACCCATGGTCCAGTTGCCAAAGCTTTCGCCGATGTCGCAGTTCAGTAGCAGGCGGCTCACGGGGGTCGCTCCTGTAGGCTTTGTTTTCTTGTAGTGTGGGATTTTTTACGCAGAACTCGCAACTTGTCCTGACACCCCGACGACGCTTATCGTGGAATAGCTCGATTTTTGGCGTTTGCCCGGTGCGACGTCCAACTAATAAAAACCGATCCATGCATAAGAAAAAGTTGATCCCATGAATTTGAAGTTCCTCGAAACCTTCGTCTGGGTGGCCAAGCTCAAGAGCTTCCGGCTCACGGCCGAGAAGCTGTTCACCACTCAAGCCTCGATCTCCAGCCGCATCGCCGTGCTGGAAAGCGAGTTGGGGGTGAAGCTGTTCCTGCGTGACTCGCGTGGCGTGAGCCTGACCCCGGAAGGCTTGAAAGTGCTCGACTATGCCGAGCAGATGATGGTGACCATGCAGGGCCTGAAACAGTCCCTGGAGACCACCAGCAGCAAGGTCGGGCGCATTCGGATCGGCGCGATGGACACGGTGATCCACACCTGGCTGAGCCCGCTGGTTGCTGAGCTGATGAAGCTGTACCCGCTGGTAGAGATCGAGTTGATCGCCGATACCGCGCTGAACCTCAGCGATCAGCTGCAAAAAGGCTTCCTCGACCTGATCCTGCAAACCGACCTGCTGCGTCTGGAAACCGTGCGCAGCCTGGAGCTGGCCAGCCACCCCATGGCCTGGATCGTGGCCAGCCAGTCGATCTACAACCGCGACTACGCGTCCCTCGCCGAACTGGCCCAGGAACGCATCATCACGTACTCGAAAAACTCACACCCGCATCAGGACGTGTTGGGTTTGATGCAGGCCAATGGCGTGGCCGCACCGCGCATGAACTGCGTGAACTCGGTGTCGGCGATCACCCGGTTGCTGCGCGATGGCTTCGGCATTGGCGCGCTGCCACCGGTGCTGGTCAGCGAAGAGCTGGAGCGAGGGGAATTGGTGATGCTGCCCATGGCCCAGCGCCTGCCGAACTTGCAGGTGGTAGTGTCGTGGCGCGTGGGGGTGGAATTGGTGGAGGAGATTGTGGGGTTGTGCCAGAAGGTGGTGGCGCGCTATGCCGAGGAAGTCGGTGCAGAACGCATGCAACTGAATAAACCCGATTAACACTGTGGGAGCTGGCTTGCGATAGCGCTGGGTCATCCTGAACATCTGTGACTGGACCACCGCTATCGCAGCATAGGTATCTACACAACTTTGGTGCGACGCTGGACCTGTGGCGAGGGAGCTTGCTCCCGTGACGACCGGACAACTGGCGCCTATCTCCCTGAGGCACCGCGATCCAAATGTGGGAGCTGGCTTGCCTGCGAAGACGGCCTAACAGTCAACACAGTTGGACAGGGTACATATCCGTTATTTAGGTAACGGCCACTTAGGGTTCCGCCCTGACGGCGGCTCACTTTGCAAAAGCGGCAAAGTAAGCAAAACGCTCTTGCCCCACCACTCGGCACCTCGCCTGGGCTCGGTGTGCCCGTAATCCGCCAGTGATATGGGGGGCCGCCGCCACGCGCCATCCATGGCGCGGGGCGGCTAAACCGGCATCCCTGCCGGTTTACCCCCCCAAATCCCTGTCGAATTCCGGCCAGCGTGGTTTAACGGGGCGCCTAAGATCAAAATCAAGATCAAGAGCGACTCGCTGCGCATCGTGGTTAGCGTTTGCTGCGATGGCGGTATACCAGCGCCCGATGGGTAGACTGACCCGACGCCTTCGCAGGCAAGCCAGCTCCCACATTGGACCGAGTCGGCCCTGACTTAGAGGCCCTTGAGGTCGCGCTCTTCGATGGGCCGGCTCTGGCGCAGGCGCCGGCCGCCTAATACCACCCAATCGATCAAGCGATACAGGCATTCAATGCCGAATGACAAAAGCATCGCCCCGCCCAGGCCCCAGCCCATGGCTTCGGGCGTCAGCAGAATCTGGTAGCTGTAGCCATTCCAGGTCTCCAGACGGATATCCGGGTCGGCGGCCACCGCCACCTGCAGGGCGCGGATGTACCACGGGCCTTGCATGGCCTGGAATTGCTTGTCCAACTCGAGTTGGCGATCGAGCATGGCGCCCAGGCTGCTGGCGTCGCTCTGGAATACCGGGTCATCGCTGGCGCGGTAATGCGCCACCAAGGCTTGCATATCACCGTTGAAGAACTGCTGCGCCGTGGACTCGAAACCGCGCAAGCCGGTCTGGGCCTCGATCAGGTGGGCCTCGACGCGCTTGGCGTAGTCATTGATAAACCCCGGCACCTGCACGCCGACCAACAAGCCAACGGCAAACAATACCAACCGCAGATAGCTCAGCAACATGCTTGATTCCTTACTCGGTAACGCCCTGGCTGACACATTCACCGCGTCGCCACAGGCTCCATTGGCCCGGTTCGTAGCGGGTCCAGTTTTCGTTGTCAGTCAAGGGCTCGGTGGCGATCACCGTTACCACATCATTGGGGGTAGTTTCGGCCTGAAAATCGACGATCACGTCGACATCTTTCAAGCGCGCCGGGCCAAAAGGCGCACGCCGGGTGATCTGTGCCAGCTTGGTCGAGCAATAGCAGAACAGCCAGTCGCCGTCGCTGAGCAGGCAGTTGAACACGCCTTTGCTGCGGTACTCGGCGCAGGCGGCGATCAGGTCGGGTAGCACTTGTTCGATGTCCACCGGCTCGGGGAAGGCCTCGCGCACGCGGTTAAGCAAATCGCAGAACGCCGCTTCGCTGTCGGTATCGCCCACCGGGCGGTAGAAGGTGGCGCGGGGGTTGAAGTCCGCCAGTTGGCCGTTATGGGCAAAGCACCAGTTACGCCCCCACAGCTCACGTACGAACGGATGGGTATTGGCCAGGCTGACCTTGCCCACGTTGGCCTGGCGGATATGGCCGATCACCACTTCGCTCTTGATGGGGTAACGCTGCACCAGCAACGCGACTTCTGACTCGCTGCTGGCGGCCGGGTCCTGGAACAGGCGCAGGCCACGGCCCTCATAGAAGGCAATGCCCCAACCGTCGCGGTGCGGGCCGGTACGCCCACCGCGCTGCATCAGCCCGGTAAAGCTGAACACGATATCGGTGGGGACGTTGGCACTCATGCCCAATAATTCACACATGCCAGGGCTCTCGCTGCAGGGCAAACAACGTTAAAGGCGCGGCTCGACCCGCATACCACCGGCAGGCGCCGGGCGACGGAACGGTTCGTCGTCTTCCGGCTCGGCGGCCAAAGCGGCATCCGCAGCCGCCTTGCGCTCACGGCGAGCGTTGGCGGCGCGTTCGATGGGCCAGCGGACCAGCACGAACACGATGTACAGGGCAAACGCGATCATCGTGTACATGAACAGGTCGGAAATGGCGCGCCAGGCGTTGTTGCCGACCTTGAGCACCAGGTCCAGGGCGGTAATGGCCACGGCCGGCGCAAACTGGGTTTTGACCGGGTCGACGATGGTCGGGCTGAGCAGCAGCACCGCCATCAGCAATTGCAGGGGCTCGCGCAGCCAGCGCCAGATCCAGCGGGTCATGCGCCACCACACCAACAGGCAGCCCAAAGCGGCGAAGGCGTAGAGGCCCCAAGCGGTCAGATAGTCGTTCTCGGTCATGGTGTCCATGGCAAGGTTGGCAAACAGGCGGCTATGATAACGGCTTTTGCGTGTCGCGGCTGCAATGCCTGCCACCGTCTGCCAGATAGGGAATTATCCATGCCTATTTCCACCGCACCGATTGCCCGCAAGGCCCCAGGCCCAGACCCGTACGCCTGGCTGCAAGAACGCGACAACCCTGAGGTGCTCGACTACCTCAAGGCCGAAAACGCCTGGCAGGAAGCCCAACTGGCCGATCAGCAGGCGTTGCGCGAGACCCTGTTCGACGAGATCAAGGGCCGCATTCTGGAAACCGACCTGTCCCTGCCCTCCCCTTGGGGCCCGTATCTGTATTACACCCGCACCACCGCCGGTGACGAGTACGCCCGCCATTACCGCTGCCGCCGCCCGGCCGATGACAGCAACCAGGTGGACGCCAACAGCGAAGAGCTGTTGCTGGACCCGAACGTGCTGGCCAACGGCGGCTTTTTCTCCCTGGGCGCATTCAGCATCAGCCCCGACCACCAACGCCTGGCCTACAGCCTCGACACCAGTGGCGAAGAGATTTACACCCTGTTCGTGAAGGAATTGGCGACCGACAAGGTCAGCGAACTGGCGTTCGACAACTGCGACGGCAGCATGACCTGGGCCAATGACAGCCTGACCCTGTTTTTCGGCGAACTGGACGACACCCACCGTCCGCACAAACTGTATCGCTATCGCCTGGACGGCACCGCAGCGCAGGAAGTGTTCCACGAGCCCGACGGCCGTTTCTTCCTGCATTGCTACCGCTCAAGCTCCGAGCGCCAACTGTTGCTGGCCCTGGGCAGCAAGACCACCAGCGAAGTCTGGGCGCTGGACGCCGAGCAACCGCACCTGGCCTTCACCTGCCTGGCGCCGCGGGTCGAAGACCACGAATACGATGTTGACCACGGCAAGCGCAATGGCCAGTGGACCTGGTTTATCCGCAGCAACCGCGACGGCATCAACCATGCGCTGTACGTGGCCGCCGACACCGGCACGCCGCCCACCGAAGCCGACTGGCAGAACCTGATCCCCCACAGCGATGAGGTCATGCTCGACGGCGTGAGCCTGAACGCCAACGCCATGACCTTGAGCCTGCGCATTGGTGGCCTGCCGGTTATCGAAGTGCACCCTGAGAACGTGCCGGCCTATCGGGTGCAATTGCCTGACGCCGCCTACAGCCTTTACGTGCAGAACAGCCTGGAGTTTCCCAGCGATAAGATCCGCCTGCGCTATGAGGCCTTGAAACGTCCGGCCCAAGTGCGCCAACTCGACCTGGCGACAGGCGCGCAGGTCGTGCTCAAGGAAACCCCGGTGCTGGGCGTCTTCAACGCCGACGATTACGTCAGCCAACGCCTGTGGGCCACGTCCGCCGACGGCACCCAGGTGCCCATCAGCCTGGTGGTCAAGCGTGACCAGCTCGGCAAGCCGACGCCGCTGTACCTCTATGGCTACGGTGCCTACGGCTCAAGCCTGGACCCGTGGTTCTCCCATGCGCGCCTGAGCTTGCTCGACCGTGGCGTGGCGTTTGCCATCGCCCATGTGCGCGGCGGCGGTGAGCTGGGTGAGGCCTGGTATCGCAACGGCAAGCAGGAACACAAGCAGAACACCTTCAGCGACTTTATCGCCTGCGCCGAGCATTTGATCGCCCAGGGCCTGACCACCTCCCGGCAACTGGCGATCAGCGGCGGCAGTGCCGGCGGCCTGTTGATCGGCGCGGTGCTCAACCAGCGCCCGGAGTTATTCCAGGCGGCGATTGCCGAAGTGCCGTTCGTCGATGTGCTCAATACCATGCTCGACCCGGAACTGCCGCTGACCATCACCGAGTACGACGAATGGGGCAACCCCGAGGACCCCGAGGTGTATGCGCGCATCAAGGCCTACGCGCCGTACGAGAACGTGCGCGCCCAGGCTTACCCGGCCACGCTGGTGATCGCCGGCTATAACGACAGCCGCGTGCAGTACTGGGAAGCCGCCAAGTGGGTGGCCAAGCTGCGCGATACCAAGACGGACGACAACCTGCTGCTGCTCAAGACCGAGCTGGGTGCCGGCCATGGCGGCATGAGCGGGCGCTATCAGGGGCTACGTGACGTCGCCCTCGAATATGCCTTTGTGTTCAAGGCCCTCGGCCTGGTCTAACCGCCTGGCGTCTTTGGCTTGCTGTCGTTCTGCTGCAGGCCAGGGACCGTCTGGTCCTTGGGCGGCGCCGGCAGCACGATGGGCGCCAGCGGTGGCGCGCCATTATGGGTCTTGGGCGCTACGGGCGGCGTGACTTGCGGGTACAACGTGGGCGTTGGCGTGCCCGGCGCGCCTGGGGTTGGCGTGGGCGCGACCGGTACGGTTTGTAACTCCTGAGCCTGCGCGTTACCCAATGCGAGCGCGCTCAACACAATGACCGTTAGAATGCTGCACTTCATCGATGGCTCCATGGCCTGACCGGAATGCCTTAAGGCTACTCCCAACCGCGCAAGAATGCCCTTCCCAATGAGATTTCCATGAAACGTTTCGTTCTGCTGGACACCACCCCAATCCCCGACAACGGCGGCGCCTTGTGCCTGTTCGAATACGGCGAAGACTTTGTCATCAAGATCCAGGGCGGTGACGGTGGCCAGTTGATGAACACGCGCATGCACGGCTCCGAAGATGCCCTGGCGGAGATTCCTTGCCGCAAGGTGGCCGGGCGCCCGGGTTCACGGGTGCTGATCGGCGGCCTGGGCATGGGCTTTACCTTGGCCGCGGCGCTCAAGCATTTGGGCAAGAGCGCCGAAGTGGTGGTGGCCGAACTGGTGCCCGGCGTCGTGGAATGGAACCGTGGGCCGCTGGGGGAAAAGTCCGGACGCCCGCTGCTGGACCCGCGCACCGTGGTCCGCCAGGAAGACGTGGCCAAGGTACTGCAGGCCGAACCCCAAGGCTTTGACGCGATCATGCTCGACGTCGACAACGGCCCCGAGGGGCTCACGCAAAAAGCCAACAGTTGGCTGTACTCGGCCAGTGGCCTGGCCGCTTGTGCCAAGGCCCTGCGGCCCAAGGGTGTGCTGGCGGTGTGGTCGGCCAGCGCCGACAAGCTGTTCAGTGACAAACTGCGCAAGGCCGGCTTCAAGGCCGAGGAAGTGCAAGTATTTGCCCATGGCAACAAGGGCACCCGGCATACCATCTGGATTGCAGAGAAGCTCAAGGGCTGATCGCGGTTGATTCAATCGCGCCAATCCCCTGTGGGAGCGGCTAGAATCAACCTTGTCCGTGAACCACCCAATAATAGCCAGGAGCCATGATGAGCTCGAACAACCCGCCCTCCCACACCGCCAAGCTGGACCGCATCCTCGCCGATGCCCAGCGCGACCGCGAAATGGGCTACCGCGATAAAGCCTTGAAGATGTACCCCCACGTGTGTGGCCGCTGCGCCCGTGAGTTTTCCGGCAAGCGCTTGAGTGAACTGACCGTCCACCACCGTAACCATAACCATGATGACAACCCCCAGGACGGTTCCAACTGGGAGTTGCTGTGCCTGTACTGCCACGATAACGAACACTCGCGCTACACCGACCAGCAGTACTTCGGCGAAGGCTCCACCAGCAGCCCGAGCATTGCCAAGGCAACGCACAACCCGTTTGCGGCGTTGGCGGGGTTGATGAAGAAGGACGACTGAAGCCCTGGCTGACTGTCCTGGCCCTTTCGCGAGCAAGCCCGCTCCCACATTTTGATTTGTGAACACATTCAAATGTGGGAGCGGGCTTGCTCGCGAAGGCGGCGGCTGCCACAACACACAACTTGTTCCCGACCGCAGTCCCACATTCCCCGTATAATCGCCGTTTTTCTCAAGGCACCCTTCCCCGTGGGCAATAAACGCTACAGCTGCATCGGTCTGTATAACCCCAAATCCCCCGAAAATGTCGGCTCGGTGATGCGTGCCGCCGGCTGCTACGGCGTGGCCTCGGTGTTCTACACCGGCGTGCGTTACGAGCGCGCCCGGGATTTCATTACCGACACCAAGAAGGTGCACCACGACATCCCGCTGATCGGCATCGACGACCTGAAAAAGATCCTGCCCCTTGGCTGCATCCCGGTCGCCGTGGAACTGGTCGAAGGCGCCCGCCCGTTGCCTGAATACACCCACCCCGACCGCGCGCTGTATATCTTCGGCCCCGAAGACGGCTCCCTGGACAAAGAGATCCGCGACTGGTGCGAGGACGTGGTGTACATCCCCACCACCGGCTGCATGAACCTGGCGGCCACCGTCAACGTGGTGCTCTATGACCGCCTGGCCAAGGGCAACAACACCCGTTCGGGCCCCAAGTACTGAGATTGCGGGAACATCCGGCACGTGCGCGCAGTCAGCTAGTAACACTTGCCCTTATTGGAGACTGATCATGAGCGACAGCAAAACCTTGCGACCTGTCATCGAAGCCACACCGTTGAAGCCTCAACCTACCCAGAACGTGCATGGCTGGGAGCGCATCGGCTCGGTGGCCGGCGGTGCGATGATGGTGGGTAAAGGCCTGCGCCGCGGCGGGATTTTCGGCTTGATCCAGGTGGCGATTGGTGGCGTGGCACTGGCCCGTGGCTTTACCGGGCACAGTTCGCTCAAGGACAAACTGGAACAGGGCCGTCAGGAAATGAACAGCGTGCGCACGAAAATCGAGCGCGCTGGGGAAGAGTTGAAGAACCTGAAGACCAAGGCCGAAGTGGCGGCGGAAAAGGCTGTGAAACCTAAAGCCTGATCCCTGCCTTCAAGACTGTGAAGATCTAAATTGTGGGAGCGGGCTTGCTCGCGAAGGCGGTGTGTCAGTCACGGATAGGCCTACTGAACCACCGCCTTCGCGA
>NZ_LYSO01000052.1:0-40356 GCF_001728935.1 Pseudomonas sp. AP42 | reverse complement strand
TGAGATCAAGAGCAGATCAAGATCAAGGGCGACTCGCTTCGCATCGTGGTTACCGTCTGCTGTTACAACCCACAAGTTGTGTAGATACCTATGCCTTCGCAATCCAGCTCACACATTTGGATCGCGGGGCATCAATTGGATCAGCGTCTGCTAACAGCCCCCTTCCACACGTTTAATCCTGATTCAGCCCCACCCGATACAACACACCATCATCCTCATCCGTCAGCACATACAGAAAGCCATCCGGCCCCTGTCGCACATCGCGAATCCGCGCTTTCAATTCGCCCAGCAAGCGTTCCTCGTGAACCACCTTGTCACCCTCGAACTGCAAGCGAATCAGCTCCTGGCTGACCAGCGCACCGATAAACAGGTTGTGCTGCCAGGCCTTGAACCGGTCGCCGTCATAGAACGCCATGCCACTGATGCCCGGCGACTTCTCCCACACATGATGGGGTGCCACTGTGCCCTCGGCCGTTTTGCCCTTGGCTTCGGGAATCGGCAACAGGGAATAGTTGATGCCATGGGTCGCCAGCGGCCAACCGTAGTTCTTGCCGCGCTCGATGATATTGACTTCATCACCACCACGGGGCCCGTGTTCATTTTCCCAGATCGTGCCGCTCCATGGGTTCAAGGCCAGCCCTTGCGGGTTACGCTGCCCATAGGACCAGATCTCAGGACGCACGCCAGGCTGACCGACAAAGGGGTTGTCATCTGGCACCCGCCCATCCGGGTAGATGCGCACCACTTTACCTTGCAGCTTGTCCAAGTCCTGGGCCGTGGGGCGGTCGTTGTTCTCACCCAGGGTCACGAACAGGTAGCCGTCACGGTCAAAGGCCAAGCGCGAACCGAAGTGGTTGCCGGTAGACAGCTTGGGCTCCTGGCGCAGAATCACCTTGAAGTCCTCCAAGCCGCTCAAGTCGGCCGCCAGGCGCCCACGCCCTACGGCCGTGCCGGCCTTGCCACCCTCGCCACCGCCTTCGGCGTACGACAGGTACACCAGCCGGTCCTGCTTGAAGTCTGGCGACAGCACCACATCCAGCAACCCGCCCTGCCCTTTGGCCCAAACCTGTGGCACGCCCTTCAAGGGCGCAGACAGCTTGCCGTCGGGGCTGACAAAGCGCAGGTTTCCAGGCAGTTCAGTCACCAGGAAACCTTGTTGGTCGGGCAAAAACGCCAGCGCCCACGGATGGTCCAGGCCCTTGGCAACCGGCGTGGCCGTGACGCTGCCTTGCTCGCTGGGGAACTGTTGGCTATCGGCGGCATACACCGCGCTCAACGGCAGCAACGCGGTGGCGCACAGGGCGGCTAGCAGGGTTTTACGTACAAACATAAGGCGAAATCCTTAGCGGCGATTGCCGTTGGCATCATAGGTGGGCGCTTTGGGTGCGGTGGCCGGACGGCTGGGTGCCGCCTCCTGCTTGGGGTAGCGGTTGCCGATGCCGCCGTTTTCCAGCGTCGGCCGCGGGTTGGCCGGGACAGGCTGGATACTGCGAACCGCCGGTGCATTGGGCTGGGTGCCCTGCATGCTATTGGGGTTGGCCCGGTGAATAGGGCCGTGGTCGCTGCTGCGGCCCGGCAGGTTTTGCGCCTGGGCCAACGGCGCAAGGGCCAGGCCCAGCGCCAATGCTGCAAGATGACGTACACAACGGTTCATGGCCAAACCTCTCTCTGCCAGGTACTACGTGCTTTCGATAACACGCTACGCCGTGGGTTCGGGTTGTGACACTAAATAGTTTCTCATCAGGTGTAACACGATCTGTCCGAGCATCTATCCGCCGAAACTTTTGCCCTGCGCTGCGAGTCACCAGCACACAGGCTCTTCGTTGAGGAATCACACCTATGCCACGGGCAATCTGGAAAGGCGCCATCAGTTTTGGCTTGGTTCACATCCCGGTATCGCTGGTTTCGGCGACCTCTTCACAAGGCGTCGACTTTGACTGGCTGGACAAACGCAGCATGGACCCGGTGGGCTACAAGCGCATCAACAAAACCACCGGCAAGGAAGTCACCAAGGAAAATATCGTCAAGGGCGTGGCGTTTGAAAAAGGACGCTACGTGGTGCTCAGCGAAGACGAAATTCGCTCGGCCCACCCCAAGTCCACCCAGACCATCGAAATCATCGCCTTCGTCGCCAGCGACCAGATCCCCCTGCAAAACATCGACACGCCCTACTTCCTCGCCCCGGATAAACGCGGCGGCAAAGTCTATGCACTGCTGCGCGAAGCGCTGAAAAAAACCGGCAAAGTCGCGCTGGCCAACGTGGTGCTGCATACCAAGCAACACCTGGCTGCGTTGATGCCGCTGGAGTCGGCCCTGGTGCTGGTCATGCTGCGCTGGCCCGCCGAAGTGCGCAGCTTGGATGAGCTGGAACTGGGCAGCGATGTGACAAAGCCGACCTTGGCCAAAGGTGAATTGGACATGGCCAAGCGCCTGGTGGAAGACATGAGCGCCGATTGGCAGCCCGATGAATACCGTGACAGCTTCCAGGACAAGATCCGGGCGCTGGTAGCGAAAAAGGCCAAGGCCGGCAAGATCGAAGACGTGGAAACCGCCGAAGGCGGCGAAGAGCGCAAGTCCGCCGATGTCATCGACCTGACAGAACTGCTCAAACGCAGCCTGGCGGGTAAACCTGCGGCGAAAAAGAGCCCCGCGAAAAAGTCCAATAACAAGGCCTCTTGAGCCTGCCATTGACGGGAGAACAACATGGCAAAGCCCCTGAGCGAGTACAACCGCAAGCGTGATTTCAAGATCACCGCCGAACCCGCCGGCAGCTCACCTAGCAAACGTAAAGCCTCGGCCCTAAGCTTTGTGATTCAAAAGCACGATGCGCGCAACCTGCATTACGACTTTCGCCTGGAACTTGATGGCGTGCTGTTGAGCTGGGCGGTGCCCAAGGGCCCAAGCCTGGACCCGAGCCAGAAACGCCTGGCGGTGCATGTTGAAGACCACCCACTGAGCTATGGCAGTTTCGAGGGCAGTATCCCCACCGGCCAATACGGTGCGGGGGATGTAATCGTGTGGGACCGAGGCATCTGGCAACCCCACGATGACCCGCGCAAAGCCTACGCGGCGGGTAAACTCAAATTCACCCTGGTGGGTGAAAAACTCTCCGGTGACTGGGCGCTGGTGCGTACCCGCCTCAAGGGCAGCGGTGACAAGGAGCAGTGGCTGTTGATCAAGGAAAACGATCAGCAGGCGCGCCCGGCCTCTGAATTCGATATTGTCGAGGCCGAACCCGCCAGCGTGCTCAGCGATGCGGTAGTGGGTAAGCCAAAAGCCACGGCCAAGGCCAAACCCAAGGCCGCGCCAAAAGCCAAAGCGCCCAAGCGTACCGCTGCCCTGCCGGATGAGTTCGCCCCTCAATTGGCAACCCTGGTGGACCGGGCGCCCGAAGGTGATTGGCGCTACGAGATCAAGTTCGATGGCTACCGCATCATGGCGCGCATTCGCGACGGTGAAGTACGGCTGTTCACCCGCAACGGCCACGACTGGACCGAGCGCCTGCCGCGTCAGTGCAAAGCCTTGCAAACGCTCAAGCTCAAAGACAGTTGGCTGGATGGCGAAGTGGTCAGCCTCAATGGCGACGGGCTGCCGGATTTCCAGGCGCTGCAAAACGCGTTCGATATCGGCCGCAGCCTGGACATCGTCTATTACCTGTTCGATGCCCCGTTCTTGAACGGTCGCGACCAACGCGAAGACCCGGTCGAAGAGCGTCGCGCTGCGCTTAAATCCGCACTGTCTGGCAGCCGAAGCAAACTGCTGCGCTTCTCCGAAGCCTTTGCCGCCAGCCAGCGCGATATTTTCGAAAGCGCCTGTGACCTGGCCCTGGAGGGGGTAATCGGCAAGCGTGCTGGCAGCCCTTACGTGTCGCGGCGCAGTGACAACTGGATCAAGCTCAAATGCCGCCTGCGCCAGGAATTCGTGATCGTTGGCTACACCCGCCCCCAAGGTTCGCGCAGCGGCTTTGGTGCGCTGCTGCTGGCGGTCAACGATGAGGCAGGCTTGGTCTATGCCGGGCGCGTGGGCACGGGCTTTGATCAGGCGGCGCTGAAAAGTATCTATGCCCAGCTCACGCCGCTTGAGCGCAAGGACTCGCCACTGCAAAAGCCGCTGACCAGTGCCCAGGCCCGTGGCGTGCACTGGGTTGAGCCGAGCCTGGTCGGTGAGGTGCAATTTGCCGAATGGACCCGTGAAGGCGTGGTGCGCCAGGCCGCGTTTGTGGGCCTGCGTACCGACAAGCCAGCCTCGCAGATCATTCACGAACAGCCGCGTGCGGCCAAGTCGGTCAAGGCATCCGGGGCATCGAAAGCCGGTAAAGCCCAGGCAACGGTGAAGAACGTGAAAATCACTCACCCCGATCGCATTATCGACAAGCACAGCGGCACGCAAAAACAGCAACTGGCGCAGTTCTACACCGATATCAGTGAATGGATACTGCCCTTCCTGCGTGGACGTGCCGTGTCATTGTTGCGGGCGCCGGAAGGTATTGAAGGTGAGCAGTTCTTCCAGAAGCACTCAGAGCGCATGGCAATCCCGCACATCAAGCAATTGGACCCGGCGCTGGATCCAGGTCATGCGCGCCTGATGGAAATAGACAGCGTGGATGCCCTGGTCGGCGCCGTGCAAATGGGCACGGTCGAGTTTCACACCTGGGGCGCCACCGCAGACAAGATCGAAACGCCTGACCTGTTTGTTCTCGATCTCGACCCGGACCCGGCCCTGCCCTGGAAAGCCATGCTGGAAGCCGCCCAACTGACCCTGTCGGTACTCGATGAACTGGGCTTGCAAGCCTTCGTTAAAACCAGCGGCGGCAAGGGCCTGCATTTGATCGTGCCGTTGGCCCGGCGCGATGGCTGGGACACCGTGAAGGCGTTCGCCAAAGCCATTGCCCAATTCATGACCCGGCAACTGCCGGAACGCTTTACCGCCACCAGCGGCCCCAAGAACCGCGTGGGCAAGATCTTTATCGATTACCTGCGCAACGCCCGTGGCGCCAGTACCGTGGCGGCGTATTCAGTGCGGGCACGCCCAGGCTTGCCAGTGTCGGTGCCGGTGAGTCGAGAGGAGTTGAAAGGATTGCGCGGCGCCCAACAGTGGACAGTGGCGAACCTGCATCAGCGGCTACAAACGTTGAAGGACGACCCGTGGGCGGGGTATGCCAATCGGCAGAAGATCAGCAAAAAGATGTGGGACAAACTGGGCGCGGAGCCACCCGGGTGATCCGCGCCCTGAGCCAGGTCAGATAAGAATGAAGATCAGCGCCAGACCGGCAAAGATCGCCCACTTTTCCAGGTAGTAGCGCGTGCGATTGCGCTTTTTAAGCTCTTTGCCACGCAGGCGAATCTTGTACAGGCGAGTGAAGGCACGGTTGAGGCCGCCGGTCTTGTCGCCCTCGTCATTGGGCGAACCCGCGGCGGCCATCACATTGCGGCTGAACCAACGGTTGAACGCTGCCGCCCAGCGGTACTTCATCGGCCGTTCGATGTCGCAGAACAGAATGATGCGGTTCTGTTGCGTGGTGTTTTCCGCGTAGTGAATGTAAGTCTCGTCAAACATTACCGGCTCACCGTCGCGCCAGTAATAGTTTTCACCATCCACGTTGATATAGCAGCCTGGATCATTAGGCGTATCCAGCCCCAGGTGATAGCGGTAGGAGCCTGCATACGGGTCACGGTGACGCACCAGCTTGGAGCCCGGAGGCAGCTCGGCGAACATCGCCGCCTTGATCGACCCGATGCTCTGCACCAGCTCGGTGGTGCGTGGGCACAGCTTCATCGCCGAGGGGTGACTGTCGCCGTACCACTTGAGGTAGAAACGCTTCCAGCCGGTCTTGAAAAACGAGTTGAAGCCTACGTCGTTGTATTGCTCCGAGCGCTTGATCTCCCCCGCCCGCATCAGGTTCTGGCCTTCTTCGCGGATCTCTTCCCAGTGCTCCTGCAATGGGCTCAGGTCTGGGAAGTCGCTGGGCGAGAGAAAGGGACGGCTGGGCTGCTTGGAGAACAGGTACAGGAAACAGTTGATCGGCGCCAGGAACGTCGAGTGATCGCTAAGCTGGCGACCCAGCTTGTGTCGCACCCGACCGCGCAGGTGTACATACGCAATGGAAGCAACGTAGAGAGCAACAATGATGAGTTTCAAGGGATTCGTCACACGTCAGGGAGAGAACAGGCTGCTCCTGCGGGCCCACAACGGCCGAGGATGGATAAGCAGCACCTGAAATCACAATTCACATACAGGCGACACGGCCGGCGGGATAACCGCCTGCGTGCAACCATTGGCAGTTATTTAGCCACACTTTGTAACCAAAGGTTAACTAAGAATTGTGAAAAGCTGTCTACTGAGTGTGCTGGGGGTAGGAGCAGGCAGGCCCTTGAGCCTGCCTGTTTGAAGGCGTTTGCAGGGTTACAGCGGCGAATCTTTACCCTCGCGGCGATCGCCTAATGCCGTATAGGGTACGGCTTGAGCGCGGCTGCGAACGAAGTAGCGGATCAGCGCAATCATCAGGCCCAGCAACAGGCCGCCGACGAGGCTCAACGCGATGACCAGCGGCTTCTTCGGCTTGATCGGTGACAGAGGCTCCTGGGCTCGACGGTCAATCGTCACCAGCTTGAGGTTGCTCATGTCGATGTTCAAACCACGCAACCTGGCGACTTCAGCGCGAAGCGGCTCGACGTCCTGCAAGAAGATGTCTTCATTGCCACGCTTGCGCAGTACCTCAACCTCGCGGTTGCTTTCCAGCAGTTGCAGCTCTTTGCCGATCTCGGCAATGCGCGGGTTGGTAAAGTCATCGCTGGTACGCTGCTGCAATGCAGCGCGCTCGGCTTCCAACGCCTCGGTCCCCATGAAATACAGCGGGATCTTCTGGTTGTTCACCTCGGTACGCATGACCTGGCTCGAACCCGTGCGGGTGGAGTCGGCCATAGAGGACGGCGTTGTCGGTGTACGGATGCCCATGGACTTGGCAATGCTGATGGCTTCGGCCAACTCGGCCAGGCGGTTGGTGCGTTCCATCTTCATCTGCAAGCGCAAAGCGCTGAGCTCATCCTGCAGTTGGGCACGCTTGAGCCGGTCGGCTTCCAGCAGCTTGGCGATTTTCGATTCTTTATCGGTATCGTAGTTGGCGCGGGCGGCGTCGATCTTGCCCTTGAGCTCGCTCAAGCGGTTATTGACGATCACCTTCAGGTCAGCACCCACCTGCTGACGCTCGGCGGCAATGGCGTAGTCCACAAAACCGTTTAGAATCGCAACACCGTCGACGTCGGTCGGGTATTGCAGCTCCAGACGAATATAGCTGCTCAACGAATCGGATTTCTTCGGATCGGGCAAAATCAGATTGACCGAATTGCGGTTGAACGCCTCAAAGCTCTGCTCAAGGGTTTGCCCCGGCTTCTTGAACGCCTTGAACAACTCCTCATGGTCCTTGAAGAACCCCAGGCGCGCATCATAAGAGTCCAGCTGTGCGCCCACTTTGAGCAACGCATCGGCAGGCGGCAACTTATACACTTCCGAACGGTTCAAGGCGTCTAGCTCGTTGATTGCAGCAGGCCGCAACACACTGCTGACTTCATACGTCTTGGGTGCCAGGAAGGCATAACCTGCGCCTAATACCCCGGCCAGAAGCGTACACCCGACCACCAGCTTTTTTTGTCGCCAGATGGCGTGAAACAATTCAAACAAATCAATTTCATCAGACGCGGCGGAAGGCGGAAGCGGGGAAGTACGATTCAAAATAAGAACACCTTAAAATAATACTAAAAGGCCATCATTCTCAGAAGTCTAAAAGACTTCAAAAATCAGGGACAACGCCCTGGATACGGCAGACCAATGGCGATGTGACCACTCCGCCCCCTGAAATATCCCACAAACTTAGGGATTATTTCGGTTTCATTTCGGTGAGTAAGCCAAATGACACAGCCATGTCAGACTGATCTGGTTGCAAGCGTAGTCAATACAACATGAAAAAGCTGTCAAATACCTGTCTTATAAAGAAAAAAATTTCGCCTACAGGTGGAACAGTGTCAGCCTCACTACAATTGAACATTTTTTTGAACAGCAATAAGGAGTTTGCATGTCACCCCTTTCCGCTTCGGACTTTCACGCACTGCAAGGCACTTGGGAACAAACAGCCCTTGAAGACAATGGCGTGCTCAACCCCGTGGATGCCCACAGCGCGCCAGGCGCAATAACGACCATTGCAGGGGATCGCTTCGAAGTGACCACGGTCAGTGGCGAACTATTATTGGCGGGTCGGTTCGAGCTGGACGCCCGTACCACGCCCAAAAGCATTACCTGGACGGACGACATAGGTGATGACGCAGGCAAGCAGCTCCCCGCCAGTTACCGGCTCGACGGCGATGATTTCGTATTTATCGCAGCGGATGAAGGCATGCCCAGGCCCACTGTGTTCAGCACCGGCCCTGGGCAAACCATGCGCACCTTCGTACGGCGCTCTTGAATGCCCCTCTGTAGGAGCGAGCTTGCTCGCGAAAAACTCCCAGACGCCGCGTCTCATTCAGGCAACACGCGTAATCGTTAGCGTTCTTCGCGAGCAAGCTCGCTCCTACACCAAACGGCATTGGTCATCCGATTTGATCACGGCATTTTCACAAGGCCTTCACTTTTCGACCTATAGGGTGAAGCCTACCTACTCCAGTGAATCCCTTGGCCCGCCCTCTCCTCGCGGGCCTTTTTTTGCCTGCGCAAACCTTGATCAGCCATCACGCTTGGTCGCTGTCAGGGTAAAACACAGGGGCATTTGCGCGACCTGATGCTCATACTGTTCGTAAAGTTCTTCCCGGTTGCAATGCGGGTATTCCTGCAAATGGGCGATCTGCAACTGCGCTGCGATAGCCCCGCTGACCACGCTGCCCAGGGTATGTACGTACCAATAGGAGGTGGGCCCGGGCCGTTCATCCTTCCCTTCATAGACAATTGCCTCCTGCAGTACAAAGGGCTCGCGCTGAAAGTAAGAACTGGCAGGCTGCATCGGGTTGGCCCCACAGGGGTCAAACACCTCGAGAAAGGGATGGGTTTCGTACATGACCAGCGTGCCGCCGGGCTTCAGCACACTGGCAACCTGGCGCATGAACAGCGCCACATCCGGCATCCAACCCAGCACGCCAATGGTCACCAGGGCAATATCGAAGCGTGCCTGCAAACGCTCCGGCAAATGGTGGATATCGGTCTCAATGAACTCAGGGCTATGCGGCGAGACCTCGGCCAATTCTCGCGCCTGTTCAAGAAACGCCCGGGATTGATCGACCCCCACCACCGAACGCGCGCCCAAGCCATACAGCGATAGGCTTTCGCGCCCGTTGTTGCAGCACAACTGCACCACATCCTTGCCCATTACACCCGCCTCTTGCAGCAAGGTGGTGATGGTCGGGTCAAGGCAGGAAAAATCAGGCGCGGCGACGGAGGCCAGCAGTGCCGTCCAGGTCGGAGTATCTTTGTGCAACCCGGCAGATTCATCCCAGGCATTTTTGTTGCTGGCGATCGCCTCTTGCGCTGAGGGCATGTCCATTGCTTCTCCAGAAACTCATTACAGTGGGCTTTGGAAAGTAAGTTAAATGCACGCAGGAGGAAAGCCTCCCCGACCGCGAAACTTATCACCCAGCCCACAGGTCACTAATCCAACGCGCGTTCAGCCCCTGAACGCGGCTCTTGAAGGTCAGCACCGTGGCCCGTCATTCAGACCTGCGCATCGCTTTATCCCTGGACAGCCTGAACTTCTTTCTCGCCGATGTGCGCGACGGTCTCGGACCGTACCTGGCAATCTATCTGCTGGCCGTGCATCAATGGGAGCCGGCCAGCATTGGCGTAGTCATGACCCTGGCAGGCATCGCTGCCCTGCTGACCCAAGGCCCCGCAGGTGCGCTGATCGACCGCACTCGCAGCAAACGCGCGGTGGTTGCCATTGCCGCGCTGCTGGTGACGGGCAGTTGCCTGATGCTGCCCTTCGTCAGCTCATTTGGCTGGGTGGCGTTGACCCAGGCTGCCAGCGCCGTAGCTGCGTCTGTCTTTGCCCCGGCAATTTCCGCCATTTCGCTGGGGATCACCGGGCCGCGCGCCTTCACCCGGCGTACCGGGCGCAACGAGACCTTCAACCACGCTGGCAATGCCGTGGCCGCGTTGCTGGCCGGCGGGTTGGCGTACCTGTTCGGGCCGGTGGTGGTGTTCTACCTGATGGCCCTTATGGCGGTCGCCAGTGTCATTGCGGTCAGTTGCGTGCCGGCCAAGGCGATTGACCATGAGGTCGCCCGTGGTTTCGATCCGGCCCATCACACCGACCATGAACAACCCTCGGGCCTGAAAGCGTTGCTGGCCAACCAACCACTGCTCCTGTTCGCCATCTGCTGCGCACTGTTTCACCTGGCCAACGCCGCAATGCTGCCGCTGGTCAGCCAGAAACTGGCGCAGATCAATCTGCAGATGGCCACCCCGCTGACGTCAGCCTGCATTGTCGCCGCGCAGTTGGTGATGGTGCCGATGGCCTGGCTGGTCGGGCTCAAGGCCGATGTCTGGGGGCGCAAGCCGCTGTTGCTTGCAGGTTTCCTGATACTGCCGCTGCGTGGCGTGCTCTATACCCTGTCCAGCGACCCCTACTGGCTGGTGGCCGTGCAGATGCTCGACGGTATCGGCGCCGGCATTTTCGGCGCCCTGTTCCCAGTGATCGTCAAGGACCTGACCCAAGGCACCGGGCGCTTCAACGTCAGCCTGGGCGCCCTCTCCACCGTATTTGGCCTCGGCGCGGCGCTCAGTAGCAGCCTGGCCGGTTTCGTGGTGCAGCAGGCTGGCTACAACGCGGCGTTCCTGACGTTGGCGGCGGTTGCGGCCGCTGCCTTGATGCTGCTGTGGCTGGCCATGCCGGAGACCTTGGCAAAACCATCCTTCGCTCGCCATACAACTGTCGCCTGACATATGCGACAATGCGCGCCAAATTCCAACACACATCCAAAATTTTGTGTTCAGCGACCGGGTTTCGCGCCTTGATGTCGCTGTTGACGCATGCCTGAAGGCACCTGCCGTCACGCTCGCAACCCATTGATAGGTAAAGTAATTGATCTCCACAGCTAACATCACCATGCAGTTCGGCGCCAAGCCGCTCTTCGAGAACGTCTCGGTCAAGTTCGGCGCCGGCAACCGCTATGGTTTGATCGGTGCCAACGGTTGCGGCAAGTCGACCTTCATGAAAATCCTCGGTGGCGACCTCGACCCGTCCGGCGGCCAGGTCATGCTCGAGCCGAATGTGCGCCTGGGTAAACTGCGCCAGGACCAGTTCGCCTACGAAGAATTCACCGTGCTCGACACCGTGATCATGGGCCACGAGGAGCTGTGGAAGGTCAAGGCCGAGCGCGACCGCATCTACTCGCTGCCGGAAATGAGCGAAGAAGACGGCATGGCCGTGGCCGAGCTGGAAACCGAGTTCGCCGAGATGGACGGCTACACCGCCGAATCCCGCGCCGGTGAACTGCTGCTGGGCCTGGGCATTCCCCTGGAACAGCATTTCGGCCCGATGAGTGAAGTGTCCCCAGGCTGGAAGCTGCGCGTATTGCTGGCCCAGGCGCTGTTCTCCGACCCGGAAGTGCTGTTGCTCGACGAACCGACCAACCACTTGGACATCAACACCATCCGCTGGCTGGAAAACATCCTGACCCAGCGCTCCAGCCTGATGATCATCATCTCTCACGACCGTCACTTCCTGAACAGCGTGTGCACCCACATGGCTGACCTGGACTACGGCGAGCTGCGCCTGTTCCCGGGCAACTACGACGAGTACATGACCGTGGCGACCCAGTCCCGCGAGCAATTGCTGTCGGACAACGCCAAGAAGAAAGCGCAGATCTCCGAACTGCAATCCTTCGTCAGCCGCTTCTCGGCCAACGCCTCGAAAGCCAAGCAGGCCACGTCCCGTGCCAAGGCGATCGACAAGATCCAGCTGGCCGAAGTCAAGCCGTCGAGCCGGGTGAGCCCGTTCATCCGTTTCGAGCAGAACAAAAAGCTGCACCGCCAGGCGGTCATGGTCGAAAAAATGGCCAAAGGTTTTGACGGCAAGCCGCTGTTCAAGGATTTCAGCTTCCAGGTTGAAGCCGGCGAGCGCGTGGCGATCATCGGCCCGAACGGCATCGGCAAGACCACCCTGCTGCGTACCCTGGTCAACGAACTGACCCCGGACGCCGGCAGCATCAAGTGGACCGACGCCGCCGAGCTGGGCTACTACGCCCAGGACCACGCCCACGACTTCGAAGACGACGTGAGCCTGTTCGACTGGATGGGCCAATGGACCCAAGGCGAGCAAATGATTCGCGGCACCCTGGGCCGTATGTTGTTCTCCAACGACGAAATCCAGAAGTCGGTCAAAGTGATCTCCGGTGGTGAACAAGGGCGCATGCTGTTCGGCAAGCTGATCCTGCAAAAGCCGAACGTGCTGATCATGGACGAACCGACCAACCACTTGGACATGGAATCCATCGAAGCGCTGAACCTGGCGCTGGAGAACTACCCGGGCACGCTGATCTTCGTCAGCCACGACCGCGAGTTCGTATCGTCCCTGGCCACCCGCATCATCGAGTTGAGCCCAAGCGGCGTGATCGACTTCAGCGGCACCTATGACGACTACCTGCGCAGCCAGGGTGTGGTGTTCTAAGAACAGCGCTTAGCTACAAGCTGCAAGAAAAAGCCCTGTCCCTGTGACAGGGCTTTTTTGCATCCGCACTGTGCCGGGCTCTGATTCTGTGGGCAATACATAACCAATGTGGGAGCTGGCTTGCCTGCGAAAGCGGTGGTTCAGTTATAGATTCACTGACTGACACGCCGCCTTCGCGGGCAAGCCCGCTCCCACAGGGGATCTGCGCCAGGCGCTGATTTTGTGGGCCATGCATAACCCATGTGGGAGCGGGCTTGCCTGCGAAAGCGGTGGTTCAGTTATAGATTCACGGACTGACACACCGCCTTCGCGGGCAAGCCCGCTCCCACAGGGATCTACGGTAGGCGTCCCTCGCTCCTACAGGGAGGCGGGATATGCCATGATGCTTTACCGCCCGCCAGCGATTGAGTATTCATGCCTGCCGCCCCCTCCTCCCTGTCGATCACCCTGCAGATCGTTTCCATCGTCTTCTACACCTTCATTGCCTTTATCTGCATCGGCCTGCCGATCGCGGTGATTCCAGGCTATGTGCACGAGCAATTGGGCTTCAGCGCCGTGATTGCCGGGGTGACCATCGGCTCGCAATACCTGGCCACGCTGCTCAGCCGTCCGATGGCTGGGCGCATGTCGGATAACGTCGGCACCAAACGTGCGATCGTGCTGGGCCTGGCCGGCATTCTGATTAGCGGTGTACTGACCTTTATCGCCACCCTGCTTGAAAGCCTGCCGAGCGTGAGCCTGGGTATTCTGATCGCCGGTCGCCTGTTGCTCGGCGTCGCCCAAGGCTTGATTGGCGTGGGGACTATCAGTTGGTGCATGGGCGCCGTGGGCGCTGAGCACACCGCTCGCTCGATCTCCTGGAATGGCATCGCCTCCTATGGCGCCATTGCCATTGGTGCGCCGTTAGGCGTGGTGATGGTGGCTGACTATGGCTACACCAGCCTGGGTATTGCCCTCGCGGTGCTGGCGGCGTTGGGCCTGGTGCTGATCCGCAATAAACCGTCGGTGCCAGTGGTGCGTGGCGAGCGGCTGCCGTTCTGGGCGGTGTTCGGGCGTATCGCGCCGTTCGGCGCCAGCCTGTGCCTGGCCTCGATTGGCTACGGCACGCTGACGACCTTCATCACCCTGTATTACCTCAATCGCGGCTGGACCGGCGCGGCGTATTGCCTGACGGTATTTGGCGTGTGTTTTATTCTCTCGCGCCTGGTGTTCATTTCCGCCATCAGCCGGTTTGGCGGGTTCACCGCCGCCATCGCCTGCATGCTGATCGAAACCCTGGGCCTGACGCTGTTGTGGCTGGCGCCGTCTACCAGCGTGGCCTTGATCGGCGCCGGGTTGACCGGCTTTGGCTTGTCACTGGTGTACCCGGCGCTCGGCGTGGAAGCCATCAAGCAAGTGCCGGACAGCAGCCGCGGCGCGGGGCTGAGTGCCTATGCGGTGTTTTTCGACCTGGCCCTGGCGATTGCCGGGCCGTTGATGGGCGCCGTGGCGCTGAACCTCGGCTATGGCTGGATCTTCTTCTGCGCGGCCTTGCTGTCGGTCAGCGCGCTCGGCCTGACCGTATTGCTCAGGCGTCGCGCCTACTGATCAGCGGTCTGCAAGCCGGCGCGGGTGGCCTCGCCCAGGGTATGGCTGAAAAAACGCCCGGCCTCGGAGACCAGGTCGCGGTGAATGCCTTCGCGATCGACGCCATCGGCATCCGTGCAAATGGCCGGCATGCTCGCCAATTGATCACTGTCACACGGGGCCATGAACACGAAGTGCCCGGCCCCGGCCAACAGTTTGAAATCCGGGGGCTGCGGCAACTTGCGCGCCAGGGCGGCGGCGTTCTTGTCCACGGCCACCAACTGGTCGCCATCGCCACTGTAGAGCAGCACCGGCACATGCACGTCCGCCAGGGTGTGGCGGCCAAACATCAAGCTCAGCGGCGCCATCAGCATCAAGGCATGGATGCGCGGATCGGCCTGGGGTTGCAAATCGTCGCGGTCGACCACCAGCTCGCCCTTGGTGGTGCACGCGTCGCGGTCTTCGGGGCGCTCTTGGCAGTAGCGGCGCAGACGTTCGAAATCAGGCTTGGCGCCGGCCAGGATCAATGCCGTCTCGCCACCGGCGGAATAACCGATGACGCCGATCTGATCGATATCCACAAAGGGCGATAGCATCGGCTCGGCCAACGCGGCGGTGATCGCCTGGGATATCTGGATCGGCCGACCATATAAATTGCTCACAGTGCCCAGGCGGCTGTGGTCCTTGTAGTTGTCCCCGGGATGCAGCACCGCCACCACCACAAACCCCTTGCGCGCCAAGGCGGTGGCCAGGTCATGCAGGGCCAACGGCGTGCCGGTATTGCCGTGGGACAGCATCAGCATCGGGAATCGCCCGATCGCCACCTTGGCATCTTCGCTGGCCGCCACATGGTAGGCGCCCAGCGCGGTGGAGCGCTCGGCATCGGTAGAGGGGTAGAACGCGATGGCTTTCATCGGCTGCGCATCCAGCGGGTCGAGAAAACTCATGCGATGAAACCCCACGCTCCAATGGGGGTGCGGTGCCGGCGCGGCGTGCACTGAAACCAGGCCGCCAATCAGGGAAAGAACCAAAACAGCACAAAGACGCATCATGGGGATGTCCACCTTTGCTGCACAAGAACCGGCCTGTCGAATAAAAAGTCCAGGGTATCGAATGGATGTCTGCATAACCTGGGCCACAACGAAAAAACTCCGTACTCCGCTCGCGCTCAGGCGATCAGAATACAGAGTTTAGGCGCTCGGTTTCAGATTGAAACCGAGGACAGAGCAAATTTACATAAGCCTTACGCAGCGGCGAACAGTTGCTCGTTGATGCGCACATTGGCGTCGCTCATGGCTTTGCTGCGCACTTCATCACCGTAGGCCAGGCCTTCAGCGCGAACAATCTCAATGTCGGTGATGCCCAGGAAGCCGAACAGCAGCTTCAAGTAGCCTTCGTGGGCAGCGCCCGAAGCTTGGTCGGCATGCAGGCCGCCGGCGGTGGAGACAATAATGACTTTTTTGTTGCCGCACAGGCCTTCAGGGCCGGCTTCGGAGTAACGGAAGGTCTGGCCGGCCACTGCGATGCGGTCAATCCAGGCTTTCAATTGGGTGGGAATGGTGAAGTTGTACATCGGCGCACCGACTACCACCGCATCGGCGGCGAGAAACTCAGCCAGCGACGATGCACTCAATTCAGCCTCGTGCTTTTGCGCCGCATCGCGCAGTTCGGCAGCAGTGCCCAATGCGCCCAGGGTAGCGCCAGAGAAATGGTTGATGCCTTCGCTGGCGAGGTCGCGGTAGGTCACTTCCACACCAGGCTGAGCAGCTTGCCATGCCTTGACTACGCCGGCGCTGAGCTGACGGGAGGCCGAGTTGTCGCCGAGGATGCTGGAATCGATGTGCAACAGTTTCATGATGGATCTCCGAGGTGGGATCGACAGTGGCGATCAGATGGTGGTGATGCTACGCATGAAACCAATGGTCGATAAGCCATCTGAAATGCGATAGTTTGTCCCACTGACAGGACAATAGGCCCACCATGCAAGACCTCAACGACCTCTACTATTTCGCCAAAGTCGTCGAAGCCGGCGGTTTTGCTGCGGCTGGCCGGCTGCTCGGGATTCCAAAATCCAGGCTGTCACGGCGCATTGCCGAGCTGGAAGACCGCCTGGGTGCACGCCTGCTGCAACGCACCACCCGGCAACTGACCCTCACCGCCGTGGGTGAGCGCTATTTGCGCCACTGCCAGGCCATGCTGCTGGAAGCGGAAATGGCCGACGAGGCCGTGGCCAGTATGTCCAGCGAGCCGCGTGGGCGGCTGCGGGTCAGTTGCCCGGTGGGCCTGGCCCAACACATCCTGCCGGAGTTGGTGGCAGGTTTTCTGGCCGCCCACCCGTTGGTGCAGTTGGACATGACCCTGGTGAACCGCCGCGTCGACCTGGTAGCCGAGGGCATTGATGTGGCACTGCGCGTGCGCGAACACGGCGATGAGGACCCCTTGCTGGTGACCAAACGCCTGCGCCGGGCGCACACCGTGCTGGTGGCCAGCCCCGCGTTCATGCGTGATCGGCAGGTCGAAACCCTGGAAGACCTCAAGCAATTGCCCATACTCGGCGCACTTGAGGCCGACCGAATGGTGCATCAACGCATCATCGACCCCCAGGGCAATACCCATGAGCTGGTGATGGAAGCGCGCCTGGGCATCGAAGACTTTATCGTGCGCAAGGCCAGCGCCATCATGGGTGTGGGCTTTACGATACTGCCGATGATGTACTGCGAAGAAGAACTGGCCAGCGGCCGCCTGGTGCAACTGCTGCCGCAATGGTCATTACCAGGCGGCTGGCTGCAAGCGGTCTACCCGCACCGGCGCGGCGTGCTGCCGGCCATCCGGGCCTGGATCGACTACCTGGAAGAAGGCTTCAAAGGCTGTGGAGATCGGCTGTTATGAGCATGACAGAAGAACAAGTCGCACGTTTTTGCCTGAGCCTGCCAGGCGCACGGGAAGACTATAAATGGGGCGGCGTGCGGGTGTTCTCGGTTGCTGGCAACAAGATGTTCGCCTTGCAGAACCTGCGCGGTGAGTCGCTGGCCTTCAAGGTCGACAAGGAGCTGTTCCTGGGCCACGTCGACCGGCCGGGCATTCACCCGGCGCCTTACCTGGCGAGGGCACAGTGGGTCATCATGAACACGCCCTACCCTTTGGGCGCTGAGGAACTGCGCGGCTTGTTGCAGCGCTCCCACCAGTTGGTGGTGAGCAAGCTGCCCAAGCGCACGCAGATTGGCTTGCGGTTAGAGGATTGACAGCAAGGTGCCACCGAGGAACAGCTGGTCCAGCCAGAACACCTGGTGCAACAGCACAATCACCCAGAACAACACCTGGTAAGACACCTTGCGCGTCTTGTGCCGGAACACCTGCTGGGCGATCAACGCCCCCGGCCAACCGCCGGCCAGCTCCACCGCATGCAGGATGTTTTCCGGGGTGCGCCAGCCTTCAGTCTGGGCCTTGCGCTTATCGCTCCAGTACAGGAAGAACGCCACCACGCTGACCACGCCGTACGCCATCAACGGGATGACCGTTTCACCGCGATACCACAGCAACGCCGAGCCCAGCAGCGGCGCGGCACACAGCAGCACAAAGAGCAGCGCCTTCAGGCGTGGATGCTGGATGCTCATGGCTTGACCGCAGTCCAGTCGATCCAGCCGAACTGCCAGGTCGCCAGGATCACCAGACCAAAGGCAATCCGGTACCAGGCAAACGCCGCGTAGCTGTGGCTGGCGATGAACTTGAGCAGGGCCTTGACCGCGATCATCGCGAAGATGAACGAGGTGACAAAGCCAATGGCGAACACTGGCAGGTCCGCGGGCTGGAACAGGTCACGGTATTTATAGCCCGAGTACACCGCCGCACCGACCATGGTCGGCATCGCCAGAAAGAACGAGAACTCGGTGGCGGTCTTGCGCGACAGGCCGAACAACAGCCCGCCAATGATCGTCGCACCAGAGCGCGAAGTGCCGGGGATCATGGCCAGGCACTGGGCCAGGCCGACCTTCAGGGCGTCTTTCCAGGTGATGTCATCGACGGTCTCAGCCCGCACTGCATGTTGGCGGCGTTCAGCCCACAACATGATCACGCCGCCCACCACCAGCGCCGTGGCCACGGTGATCGGGTTGAACAGGTAATGCTTGATCAGGTCGGCGAAGATCACCCCCAGTACCACTGCCGGCAATACGGCGATGATCAGGTTGACGGTAAAGCGCCGGGCTTTGGGCTGGGTCGGCAGGCCGATAACCACGTCAAAGATCTTGCGTCGAAACTCCCAGACCACCGCCAGGATCGCGCCCAGCTGGATGATGATGTTGAAGGCTTCGAAACGCTCGCCGCCAAAATTGATCAGGTCGGCGACGATGATCTGGTGGCCGGTGCTGGAGATCGGCAAGAACTCCGTAAGCCCCTCTACGATGCCGAGAATCAATGCCTGTATGGCGGTCCAAAAATCCATGCTGTCTCCAAAGGTCATGCACGGGGCATGCCTCTTAGTCTTTTTTAAGTTCACTGACGACGAGCGCACACAAGCGCCCGCGGTTGATTCTCAACGCCGGTCTGCAAAAATTCCGTGAAAAATCAGGCAGTACTCAGGTTTTTCGATTCCGGGCCGAAAGCCTATCAGACACGCCGGAAATCTCGAAGCAGCACCACAATTATAAAGAGCAGGGAGTGACAGGACGATGAACAGTTTGCGCAGCATGTCGATCAGCCGCCGCCTTTGGCTGATCCTGATAGTCGCCGTGTTGATGCTGCTGGCCTTGGGGCTGTTGATGCTCAACCAGATCCACGGCGACCTCTACCAAGCCAAGCGCCAGCAGACCCAGCACGTGGTACAGACCGCCAGTGGCGTACTCAGCTATTACCAGAACCTGGAAAAAACCGGCGTGCTGACCCGCGACGCCGCGCAACAACAGGCCTTGAGCGCGGTGCGCGGCCTGCGTTATGACCACGATGATTACTTCTGGATCAACGACCTCACCCCCGTGATGATCATGCACGCGGCCAACCCCAAGCTCGACGGCCAGAACCTCTCGGCGATTCGCGACCCGGACGGTTTCGCCGTGTTCAACGAATTCGTGAGCCTGGCCAAGGCCAAGGGCGCCGGCATCGTCAACTACCGCTGGCCAAAGCCCGGCGCCGAAGCGCCGGTGGAGAAAACCTCGTACATCCAACTGTTCGAACCCTGGGGCTGGATCATCGGCTCCGGCGTCTACGTGGACGATGTGCAGGCCGAATTCAGGGGCCAGGTGTGGAAAGCCTCGGCTATTGGCCTGGGTATTGCGCTGATGATGGCCCTGCTGGTGGTGCTGATTGCCCGCAGCATCGTGCAGCCGTTGCAGGCGGCGGTGAATGCCATGGGCAATATCGCCAGCGGCGAAAGCGACCTGACCCACAGCCTCGACACCCACGGCCGTGACGAGTTGACGCAACTGGCCCAGCACTTCAATAGCTTCACCGCCAAGCTACGCCAGGTGGTCGGCCAGTTGCAGGTGTGCGCGAACGCCCTGGGCCAGTCGTCCACCGAGCTGGGCCACAACGCCAGCCAGGCCCATGACCGCAGCCAGCAGCAATCGCAGCAGATGGAACTGGTGGCCACCGCCATCAACGAAGTCACCTACGGCGTGCAGGACGTGGCCAAGAATGCCGAGCACGCTGCCAGCGAAATGCGCGATGCCCAGGCCCAGGCACAACAGGGCCAGGTCAATATCGACGGCAGCTTGCAGCAGATCGACCAGCTCTCCACCACTATCAGCCAGGCTGTTGAGGTGATCCGCACGCTCTCCAGCGAAAGCACGCAGATCGGCGGCGTACTGGAAGTGATCCGCTCCATCGCCGACCAGACCAACCTGCTCGCCCTCAACGCCGCCATCGAAGCCGCCCGCGCCGGTGAACAAGGCCGTGGGTTTGCGGTGGTCGCCGATGAGGTGCGCCTGCTGGCCCAGCGCACGCAGAAATCCACCGCCGAGATCCAGGTGATGATCGAGCGCCTGCAAGGCCACTCGGAAGCAGCGGTCAAGGTGATCAGCGACAGCCACAGCGCCTCGCAACTGACCATTGAACAAGCCGGCCAGGCGGGCGCGAGCCTCACCGCCATCGGCCAGGCGCTGCACAATCTCAACGGCCTGAATGCCTCGATTGCCAGCGCCACCCTGCAACAGGCCCACGTGGTGGAAGACATCAACCAGAACGTCACCCAAGCGGCCGGGCTGTCCCACAGCACCGCGCTGGCGGCGGAGCAATCGAGCGTGGCGAGTGCACAGTTGCGTGGCTTGAGTGAACAGCTGGATGGGCTTTTGCGTCAGTTCAAGGTCTGACGCCCCTCAACGGAGGGAGAGCTGCCCTCTCCCACCGTCCAGCGGCCTCACATCCCCAGCCACTGCGGCAGCGCGAGGGAAATGAACGGCAGGTAGGTGACCATGATCAGGAACACCAACAGGATCATCAGCCACGGCATCGCCGCGCGGATGGTCTGCCCCAGGGTCAGCCCCGTCACCGCCGAAGTCACGAACAGGTTCAGCCCCACCGGTGGATGTACCAGGCCGATTTCCATGTTCACCACCATCACGATGCCCAGGTGAATCGGATCAATACCCAGCTTCATCGCAATCGGGAAAAAGATCGGCGCCAGGATCAGCACAATGGCCGAAGGCTCCATAAAGCTGCCGGCAATCAGCAACACCACGTTGACCATGATCAAAAAGCCAATCGGCGTCAGCCCTTCGGAGATCACCCAGGCGGTAATTTGCTGGGGAATCTGCTCGGTGGTCAGCACGTGGGCAAACAGCATGGCGTTGGCGATGATGAACATCAGCATGATCGACAATCGCCCGGACTCCAGCAGCACTTTGGGGCAGTCGCGCAGCTTCATGTCCTTGTAGACGAACAGCGCGACAAACGCCGAATACACCGCCGCCACCGCCGCCGCTTCGGTCGGGGTGAACATGCCGCTGTAAATGCCCCCAAGGATGATCACCAGCAGCAACAGGCCCCAGAATGCCCGGCGTGCGCAACTCAGCCACTCACGGAACGTCGCCCGGGGTTGCGCCGGCAGCTTCTTGATGCGGGCGACGATGTAGATCGCGACCATCAACATCAGGCCCAGCAGCAAACCCGGAATCACCCCGGCCATGAACAGCTTGCCCACCGAGGTTTCGGTCGCCGCCGAATACACCACCATCACAATCGACGGCGGAATCAGAATGCCCAAGGTCCCGGCATTGCAGATGATGCCCGCCCCAAACTCCTTCGGATAACCGGAACGCACCATGCCTGCCACGGCAATCGAGCCCACTGCTGCCACCGTGGCCGGTGATGAGCCGGACAGCGCCGCAAACAGCATGCACGCCAGCACCGCCGCAATCGCCAGGCCACCGCGGATATGCCCGACACAGGCGTTGGCAAAGTCGATCAGCCGCTGGGCCACGCCGCCGGTGGTCATGAAGGCACCGGACAACAGGAAAAACGGAATCGCCAGGAAGGTGTAGGCGTCGCTGGTTTCAAACAGCTTGATCGCCAGGGAACTCACCGAGTCCTGGCTGAACATCAGGATCGACACCGCACCGGACAGCCCCAGGGCAATCGCAATCGGCACGCCCAGAAACATGAACACGAACAACAGCAGAAACAGACAGAGCACGGCCATCAGTGACGCTCCTCATGGCTGCCGGCCAACTTGCTGGCCTCACCGGCCTCGTCGGCCAACCCCAACCCGACCTGGCGGTGGGTAAAGATGCGGTAGAAAATTTCCAGGTAGCGGATCAAGACCAAGGCAAAGCCAATGGGCACGATCACCACGATGTCGCCGACATCGATACCGAACTGGTCGAGGTCTTCGGCGCCGATATGCGCGGTCATCACCGCACTCACCCACTTGTAGCTGGCCACCATGAACAACCCGGCATAGGCCAGGCAGCACAGGCACGCGAGCATGCCGAGCAGGCGTTGCACCGGGCGCCGAGTCAGCCGCACCAGCGCGTCCACGCCCAGGTGGCCTGCGGTGCGCACGCCGTAAGAAATGCCGAAGAAAATCAACCAGCCGAACATGGCCTTGGTCAGCGCCACGCTCCAGGTCATCTCTTGGGCCAACGTCATGGTGCCGTCGCCCAGGGCATTGAAGAAGGGGCTGCTCCAGGCCCATTTGTCGGCCAGGGTAAAAAACAGGGTGTAGACGTTGTTGAGCATGACGTAGACGAATGTCACCAGGGTCATGGCGGCCAGCAGGAACGCAATGAAGCCTTCCTCCAGGTGCTCCCAGACGCGCCTTAGCGTTTGCATGGCAAAACCTCGCGAGGCAGAGATAGGTAAAAAACCAGGTCAACCTGTGGGAGCTGGCTTGCCTGCGATAGCGGTGAACCAGCCGCCAGTTGTATCAACTGACACACCGCAATCGCGGGCAAGCCCGCTCCCACAGGGGATTACTGGTTGGAAGCGTCCGCCGCCTTGATCAGGTCAGCCCCAATCTCGCCCTCGAACTTCTGCCACACCGGGCGCATGGCTTCGCGCCACAGCGCACGTTGCGCGGGGGTCAGTTCGATGATTTCGCTGGTCTTGGCGTCGATGATCTTCTGCTTGGCCGACTGGTTCAGCGCTTCGGCCTGCTTGTTCACCTCTACGGTAACCTCGGCCATGATCTGCTCCAGGGTGCTGCGCACATCCGGCGCCAGGCTGTTCCAGAATTTTGCGTTGGTGATCACCATGTAGTCGATCAGGCCATGGTTGGACTCGGTGAAGTACTTCTGCACTTCATTGACCTTCTGGCTTTCATAATTCGACCAGGTGTTCTCGGTGCCATTCACGGTACCGGTCTGCAGGCCCTGGTAAACCTCGGCAAAACTCATCTTGCGCGGGTTGGCTCGGATCGCCTTGAACTGTTCTTCGAGCACACTGGAAGCCTGCACGCGGAACTTCAGGCCACGGGCGTCCTTGGGTTCATGCAGGGCCTTGTTGGCAGAAAGTTGCTTGAGACCGTTGTGCCAATAGGCCAGGCCGAGGATGTTTTTATCCTGCATCGAGGTCAGCAGTTGCTTGCCCTGGGCCGCCTGGAAACGGTCGACGGCGGCCAGATCGTTGAACAGGAACGGCAAGTCGTAGATCTGCACTTGCTTGGTGTAATGCTCGAATTTGGCCAGGGAGGGCGCCAGCATCTGCACATCGCCCAGCAGCAACGCTTCCATTTCCTTGCCATCGCCAAACAGCGACGAGTTCGGGTACACCTCGACCTTGACCTTGCCGGGCAGGCGCTCTTCAGCAAGTTTTTTAAACAGCAACGCGCCCTGGCCTTTAGGGGTGTTTTCGGCAACCACGTGGGCGAACTTGATCACAATCGGGTCTGCCGCCTGGGCCAGGCCCGCGGTAAACAACGTGGCGGCGCACAGCAGCGCCCGGGAAAGCTTGAACATGGGAATCACCTTCTTATTGTTGTGTTGTAAGGCAAGGTGCCTGATGAAACGCGTGTCGTGAATTTCGAATTTTAGATACCTGCGTTCGGCCAGGGCGAACGCGTCCAGTGTGGCAGCTGGCTTGCCTGCGATAGCGGTGTGTCAGGGAACACAAACATTGACTGTTCTGCCGCTATCGCAGGCAAGCCAGCTCCCACATTTGGCTCCAGGTTCCGTCAGTCAGAGCTGGCAGTGAGCAGCCGTTGCGCGCGCAGCAACACCGGCGCATCCACCATCTGCCCATCAATCTGATAAGCCCCTGCCCCATGGGCGCCCGCCTCCACCACCCGCTTGGCCCAGGCCAGCTCTTCGGCGCTCGGCGCCAGCGCGGCATGGATCACTGCGACTTGCTTGGGATGAATGCACAACGCGCCGGCAAAGCCCATTTCATAAGCGTGCCGGATCGAGCGGTGCAGGCCTTCGGGGTCGTCGATGGCCGGGTGCACGCCGTCCAGCGGCGGCGCCAGGCCCGCGGCGCGCGAATGCACGATCAGCGCCAGGCGCGCCTGGTCGAGGGCCAATTCGGCCGCGCGGGAGTGACTGCTCAGGTTGAGGTCCAGCGCCAGGTCCAAGCCGCCGAACGACAGGCGTTCCACCTGGGGCGCCTGGGCAATCTGCGCCAGCGCCAGCAAACCCCGTGCGCTTTCGATAATCGGCCAGATACGTTTGCCGGTCGCAGCCACCACCGCCACCTGGGCCGCGCTTTCGACCTTGGGCAGCAACACCCCCGCCACATTTGCATGGGCCTTGCAGAAGGCGACATCGGCAAAATGCTCGACATGCTGGGGCGCGTTGATGCGTACCCACACCTGGGCTTCGGCATGCGCATGCAAAAATACGCCCAGATTATCCCGAGCCTGACGCTTGAGCGGCTCTTCCACCGCGTCTTCGAAATCCACAATCACTGCGTCGGCGCCGCTGGCCAGGGCCTTGGCAAACCGCTCCGGGCGGCTGCCCGGCACAAACAGCGCAGAACGTACTAATGGCTTTGGCATCACTTGATTCCTGATTAGATAACGCCGCGCTCGCGCAGGCTGTTAATGGCCTCAACGGAGTAACCCAGCTGATCGAGGATGCCTTGGCTGTGTTGCCCCAGCGCTGGCACGCCGTCCATGCGCGGGGTAAACGCAGCGTTACGCGCCGGTGGTAGCAGCGACGGCAACGGCCCCGCCGGGCTGTCGACTGTGCGCCAGCGGTCGCGGGCCTTGAGTTGCGGGTGGTCCCACACGCCTTGCATGTCATTGACCCGGGCACTGGCAATCTGCGCGTCTTCCAGGCGCTGGATCACCGCCTCGACGTCCAGTGGGGCAAAGCGCTCCACGATGATCTGGCGCAGCACCTCGCGGTTGGCCGAGCGCTTGAAGTTGGCGCTGAAGCGCTCGTCCGTGGCCAGCGACGGGCTGAGCAGCACTTTGTCGCAGAACGCCGCCCATTCGCGCTCGTTCTGCAAGCCGAGCATCACCGTGCCGCCGCCACCAGTGGGAAACGGCCCGTAAGGGTAAATCGTCGAATGCGCGGCACCCGCACGCGGTGGCGGCGGCGCGCCGTCGAAGGCGTAGTACATCGGGTAGCCCATCCACTCCACCAGGCTTTCAAGCATGCTCACATCGATGCGGCTGCCCTGGCCGGTTTTGCCGCGCAGCAGCAGCGCCGACAGAATGCCGCTGTAGGCGTACATCCCGGCCGAGATGTCCGCGATAGAGCAACCGGCCTTGGCCATCTGTTCTTCATCTGGGCCACCGGTCACCGAGAGAAACCCGCCCTCGCTCTGGATCAACAGGTCGTAGGCTTTCTTTTTCTCGTAGGGCCCGCCTTCGCCGTAGCCGGAAATATCGCAGACGATCAGCCGTGGAAAGCGCGCGTGCAGCGCCTCGAACGATAAGACCATGCGCGCCGCCGCGCCGGGGGCAAGGTTCTGCACCAGCACATCGGCGTCGGCCAGCAGCGCATCCAGAATGGCGCCCGCCTCGTCCTGCTTGAGGTCCAGGGTCAGGCTTTCCTTGGAGCGGTTGGTCCAGACGAAATGCGACGCCAGGCCACGCACCCGCTCGTCATAGCCACGGGCGAAGTCGCCGGTGCCGGGGCGCTCCACCTTGATGACCCGGGCACCCAGGTCGGCCAGTTGGCGCGTACAGAATGGCGCGGCAATCGCGTGTTCCAGGCTGACGACGGTGATGCCGTCCAGCGGTCGTTGTTCAGTCATCACAAATTCCTCCAAGCCAATGGGCCATGGACGCGGTAGTGCGCAGGTTCCACACCTGCTCGATCAGGCGGTTGGCCTGGGCCGGGGTGCGGGCGCCGCTGAAGTGGGCCAGGCGCTGGAACTTATCCGCCAGCTCGGCACGGCTCAGGGTGTTGCCCGGGTCGCCCTTGGGTTCATCAATGGCACCGTGCAGCGTGCGGCCATCGGTGGTGGTGACCGTGACGCGGCCCAGCCAGCGTTGCGGGTAGGCGCTGTCGACTTCCGGGTCCAGGGTCATGCTGACCTTGTCGCGAAACGCCGCGACCGCAGGATCGGTCAACGCCAGCTCATGGAATTCAGGCAACCCGGCTTTGCCATGCACAGCGATCAGGCCGAGCACGGTGCCCATGGAGAATTTGGCCTGGTGCACGGTGGCCGGTACCGTCACTCGGCCGAGTACGTCGATGGCGCCTTGGTGCACGTGGGTTTGCACCTGGGAAATCTGTGCAGCGCTCAAGCCTTCACGCTGCATCACGTCCAATAGCGCATCGGCAGCGGGATGGGTGTGACGGCAGGAGGCGTGGAACTTGAACGAGGTTTCTACCAGTGCCCAACGGCTGCCCAGGTCGGCAGACAATTTGCCCGGCTCGGCATCACTGGACATGCCGGCGGCCAAACCCTGGTCGCCTTCAAGAATATTGCGCGCGCCGGTCAGCCCATCGGCCGTCAGGTAAGCCGCCAGCAAGCCGTCCGCCGCCGCCTTGGCCGTGTGCAGTTGCTTGGAGTCGGCGGCATCGCGCAGAAACTCCCACAGCCCGGCGGCCTGGGTGCCGGCGCTGCCGAGCAGGTTGATGAATTGCTCTTCGTTGAAGTCGAGCAACTTGCCCACCGCGACCGCTGCCGCCAGGGTGCCGACCGTGGCCGTGGTGTGGAAGATGCGGTAGTGGGAACGGCCCAGGAACTCACCGATGCGAATCCCCGCCTCATAGCCGGCCACCGAGGCCAGCAACAGTTCACGGCCAGACTTGCCGAAGTCCTGGGCAGCGGCCAACGCGGCGGGAAATACCACAGTGGCGGGGTGCAGCACCGAGCTGTTGTGCAGGTCATCCTGCTCCACCAGATGTGAGGAGGCGGCGTTGACCAGGGCGGCAAAATACGCGCTGGTGCCGGTGCCGTTGACGATCACCTGGGCCGGGCCGCTGCTCGGGCCCATCTTCTGTGCGTAGCGTTCAAACAGGGGAATCGGGTGCGCGCCCTGGCTGGCCAAGGCGGATGCGAGCCAATCCAGGTAAAGCTCTTCGGTGCGCGCCAGTACGTGCTCGGGCAACTGCGCGTAAGTCAGCTCGGCCAGGAACCGGCAAAGGGCTTGGGTATGATGCATGCTCAACGCCCTCAGAAGCTGCGCGGCAGTTCGAGCAAATGCTCGGCCACGTAGGACAGGATCAGGTTGGTGGAGATCGGTGCCACCTGGTACAGGCGGGTCTCGCGGAATTTACGCTCCACGTCGTACTCGCAAGCAAAGCCGAAGCCGCCGTGGGTTTGCAGGCAGGCGTTGGCCGCTTCCCAGGACGCCTTGGCCGCCAGGTACTTGGCCATGTTGGCACTGGCCCCGGCGTTCTTGCCGCTGTCGTATTCCTCACAGGCGCGCCAGCGCATCAGGTCCGCCGCTTCAATCTCGATATGCGCCTCGGCAATCGGGAACTGCACGCCCTGGTTCTGCCCGATGGGCCGGCCAAACACCACACGGTCGCGGGCATAGGCGCTGGCCTTTTCGATAAACCAGCGGCCGTCACCGATGCACTCGGCGGCAATCAGGGTGCGCTCGGCATTCAGGCCATCGAGGATGTATTTAAAACCCTTGCCCTCCTCGCCAATCAGGCTGTCCTGGGGCAGCTCCAGGTTGTCGAAGAACAGCTCGTTGGTCTCGTGGTTGACCATATTGGCGATGGGCTGCACGGTGAGGCCGTTGCCGATGGCCTGGCGCAGGTCCACCAGGAAGATCGACATGCCTTCGGATTTTTTCTGCACTTGGGCCAAGGGCGTGGTGCGTGCCAGCAGGATCATCAGGTCGGAATGCTGCACCCGCGAGATCCAGACTTTCTGGCCGTTGATCACGTACTTGTCGCCGCGCTTGATCGCCGTGGTCTTGATCTTGGTGGTGTCGGTGCCGGTAGTGGGTTCGGTGACGGCCATCGACTGCAGGCGCAATTCACCACTGGCCAGCTTGGGCAGGTAGAAGCGTTTTTGCGCCTCGCTGCCGTGACGCAGCAGGGTGAACATGTTGTACATCTGGCCATGCACGGTGCCCGAGTTGCCGCCGCAGCGGTTGACTTCCTCAAGGATCACCGAGGCTTCGGCCAGGCCCAGGCCGGAACCGCCGTATTCCTCGGGGATCATTGCCGACAGCCAACCGGCGTCGGTCAGCGCCTTGACGAAGGTTTCGGGGAAGCCCTTTTCTTCATCGATCTTGCGCCAGTAAGCGGCATCGAATTCGGCGCACAAGGCACGCACGCCGTCGCGGATGGCGTTGAGTTCTTCAGTGTCGTGGGCATTCATTAACGGCTCTCCGCCTGTTGTTATTGGGTTATTCGAAATGCACCTGGGCGGTCTGCGCCAGGCCTTCAGTGTTGCCAGCCCAGAGTTCTGCGACGCCAGTTGCGGTGATGCGCCCGCCCACCTCAAAAGGCTGTGGCGCGGTCAGTGGGCGCACACCGCGATAGGCAAAGCGGCGCAGGGTCGCTTCGGGGTGCGCCCGGCAGAACGCGCGCAGGCTCAAGGTGGCGATCAGCGGGCCATGCACCACCAAGCCGGCATAGCCTTCGGTGCCGGTGACATAGGGGTAGTCGTAATGAATGCGGTGGCCGTTGAACGTCACGGCGCTGTAGCGAAACAACAAGGTCGGCGTCGGCTCGACGGCTTCTGTCCATTCGCCTTGGGCCAGCGCGTCGCCGCTGCCCGCCTTGGGTGGCGTGGGTTCGCGGTAGACGATGTCCTGTTCCTCGCGGATGGCCAGGCGACCGTCCTGGGAGTAGTCATGGCGCACGGTGACGAATAACAGTGAACCGGTGCGGCCGGTTTTTTCTTCGACCTGGGTGATGGTGGATACGCGCGTGGCCGCCTCGCCAGCCCGCAAAGGGTGCAAAAACTCAAGGCGCCCACCGGCCCACATGCGATTGCGGTTATCGGCCGGTGGCAGGAACCCACCGCGTGCCGGGTGACCGTCGCTGCCCAGGGCCGATTCGGGCAACGGGTCCTGGAAAAAACACCATTGCCACAACGCAGGCACCGCGTCGCCATCGGCAGGCACGGCTTCACCGAACGTGGCGGCGATACGCTTGAGCAGGTTATGGCTCAGGTGGTCGTGGGCGGTCTCACTTCGGCCGATCCAATCAGTGGCGCTCATCGGGTGCAGATCCTCAGGCAGTGGGTGTCTGCCGTGGATCATGCAAGGGCCTGCCCGTTCTGAGAATTTGCATTTCAATAAACCAGCGTTCGGTTATGCTGAACGCCATTAATTGAAAAACACCGCATATCCCTGTGGGAGCGGGCTTGCTCGCGAAAGCGCAGTGTCAGTCACTGAATACATTGGCTGATCCACCGCTTTCGCGAGCAAGCCCGCTCCCACATTTGGATCTTCATTGTGATGAGGTTTGGTGTTTATACCGGGAGCCTTGCATGCACTTCGATCTCGCCGACCTGCGCCTGTTTATCCATATCGCCGAATCCCCCAGCCTTACCCAGGGCGCCAGGCGCGCTTTCCTGTCGCCGGCTGCCGCCAGTGCGCGGATCAAGGCCCTGGAAGGCCAGCTCGACACGCGCCTGTTGTACCGCGACAGCCGGGGCGTGGAGATCACCCCGGCAGGCGAGCGGCTGTTGCACCATGCGCGGTTGATCATGCGCCAGGTGGATTACCTCAAAAGCGAGTTCACCCAATACGGCGTAGATTCGGCCGGGCATATCCGTATCTTCGCCAACACCACGGCGGTCACCGAATTTTTGCCGGAGGTTCTGGCAGGCTTTCTGTCACAGCGCCCCGGCGTCACCGTCGACCTGCAGGAACGCCTGTCACGGGACATCGTGCGCGGGGTGCTCGATGGCACCAGTGACATGGGTATCATCGCCGGCCCCGTGGAAGCCTCCGGCTTGCAAGTACTGCATTTCAGCACCGATGAACTGGTGCTGATGGTGCCGGTCGGGCATCCGTTGGCCGACCTGCCTTCAGTGACCCTTGAGCAAACCCTCGCGTATCAGCACATCGGCCTGCATGAAGGCAGCACGCTGTTGAGTTTCCTGCGCGAACACGTCGAGCGCCTGGGTAAGCAATTGTCGCTGCGTATCCAGGTCTCGAGCTTCGAGGCGATCTGCCGGATGGTCGAGGCCGGCGTGGGCATCGGCATCATTCCCGAGTCCGCCGCCCTGCGCCACAGCCGCACCATGCAGCTGGTGACCGTGAAGCTCGACGAACCCTGGGCGATTCGCGAGCGCAGCATCCTGGTACGTGAGCTGGAAGCGTTGCCAGGGACCATTCGCGCGCTGATCGCCACGTTGATGCCCTGATTCTGTAGGAGCGAGCTTGCTCGCGAAAAACCTCAACGATAACGGGTGTTTTCTGGATAAACGCGGCGCCTGTGCGTTTTTCGCGAGCGAGCTCGCTCCTACAGGTGGCTGTTAACAGTCTTTGACAGTTTCCCGACAAAGCACTCAAAGATTCCAAGCCCCCGCCGGCCTAGCATTCCAGCATCCAAACCATCGCTCGGGTGCTCTTGATGTTTCGCAGGTTGCGCGGTATTCCGCTCTTGGGTTGCCTGATGGGCAGTATCGGTTGCCACTCGCAACCGCCTGCCCCGCCGCCGATTCAAAAAGGCGATTACGGCGCAATCATCCGCTACTTGCAAACCCGCATTCCCCGGGAGATGGCTCGGGACAATGTGGCAGGTTTGTCGATTGCGCTGGTCAATGGCCAGGAGCTGATCTGGGCCCGTGGCTTTGGCCTGGCTGACAAAGACCAGGGGGTGCCGGTCACGCCCAATACCGCGTTTCGCGCCGGTGGCATTTCCAAACTGCTGAGCGCCACGGCGGCGCTGCAGCTGGTGGAGCAGCACCACCTGGCGCTGGATGCACCGATCCAGCAGACCCTGCGTGAGTTCTACGTACGTTCACGCTTTCACAGCGACCAGGCCGAGGCGGATCGAGCGATCACTTTGCGGCGCTTGCTCAGCCATCAGTCCGGCTTGCCCAGCGAGCACCTGCGCGACCTGCGCAGCACTTACGCCATGGGGCAAATGCCGATGCGCGTGTCGGGTGTGTGGCTGAGCAGCCTGCCGGGGTCCCAGGTGGCGTACTCCAACCTTGGTTATTCACTGGTGGGCGCGGCCATCGAGCGCAGCAGCGGTAAACGCTTTGAAGCCCAGTTGCAAAGCAGCCTGCTCACGCCCCTGCGAATGAACCAGTCCAGCTTCGTGGGCACCGGTGCGCAAATGGGCTTTCGCGCCCATGGTTACGAGGACGGCAAGGCCAGCACCGACGCCCAAGTGCGTGACCTCGCCGCCGGTGGCCTGTGGACCAGCCCCAAAGACCTCAGCCGCTACGTACGCATGCTGTTTGCCAAGGGCACCTACAAGGGCAGCCAAATCCTCGGCAGCGCTTCTATCGACGCCATGTTTACCCAGCAAAACACCGGCAACGCCCTGGATTTCGACTGCCAGATCGGCCTGGGCTGGTTTCTCGCGCCCTGCGGTGACGAGCCCATCGGCCCCGGTGTGCGCACCTACCAGCACAGCGGTGGCGGCGATGACTTCGTCGCCCAATTGACCCTGCTACCGGATCAGCAGCTGGCGGTGATCATCATGGCCAACGACAGCAACGCCGAAGACATGGTGGTGTCACTGACCACCGACAGCCTGCGCCTGATGCTCCAGGCACAGACCGGCCAGCCTGTGTGCGCCGATGACTGCCAGGCCCCGAGCCACGGCCTCAAGCTGCGCCATGTGCCGGCGGCGGTGGATCGCAAGCGCCTGGCTGGTTTCTATGCGACCGCCTGGGGCGTGTTCCGCATCAGGGATGAGCATGCGCGCTTGACCGGCGAACTGGCCGGCTACGATTTCGAGCTGTTACGTGATGAACAAGGCTGGCTGCGCGCGCAGAAAAAGATCCTCGGCTTCTGGCGCAAGGACCTGGGCGAGTTGGGCCGCGTGCAGTTGGATGTGATCCAGGTACAAGGCCGCCAAATGCTCACCGCGCGCAGCCACGGCCAACGCATTGCCATCGGTGAACGCATCGAGCCACCGCCCTTGCCTGCCGCCTGGGCCAACACGGTCGGCACCTATCAGGTGCTCAGCAGCCATGAACCCGACGCGCCATTGAGTGGCATCAGCGTGCGTCAGGAGGACGGCTTTCTGGTGATTCGCGGCCAATTGCACGGCGAGCCGCTGACCGACTACATCCTGCTGCCCATCGACAACGCCCATGCGGTACTGGCCGGCAACGGCTACGGCCTGGGCGATACCGTCAGCCGCCAGGTCAACGGGCTGAGCGCTTCGGGTTATTCCTTCAAACGTACCCAATCACCCCACATACCCTCGAATTTCTAACCAGGAGAAACACCTGATGCACGCAAAAAACCTGTGCCTGTCATTGACCTCACTGTGCCTGCTCGCCGCCGCCGATACGGCGCTTGCCGAAGACTGGCAATACAGCCTCAAGGCCGGCATGGCCAACGCACCCCGCTACAGTGGCAGCGACGAACGTATGACGGCGCCTGTACTCGGCGGCAAAATCATCAGCCCCTGGGGCGTCTTCCTCGATACTGATACGGGCCTGGGCTGGGGTTACGAAGGTAATGCCCTGAGCTTCAGCGCATACGTTGGCGCAAGCGGTTCGCGCAAGGATAAAAATGAAAGCATGCAGGCCGGCTCCAAACGCCTCAAAGGTATGGGCCAGATCAAGTCACGTCCGCAATTGGGAGTGAGTGCCGCCTACAACCTCGGCGGTGTGATCATCGGTGCCACCCTGGAACATGCGCTTGAAGAAGATAAACACAAGGAAACCGGCAAGGCTTTTACCCATCTGGAGTTGAGCCTGGGTACCCATCTGTATGAAGGCCGCTACGGCTGCGTCGATGCCGCCATCAACAGCCACTTCGGTGACCGCAACTACCTGCAAACCTGGTACGGCGTGACTGCCGACCAGGCTACCCGCAGCCGCTTCAAGGAATACAAGGCAAGTGCCGGCAATATCAGCAATGGCATGAGCCTTTCATGGAGCGTGCCGATCAACGAACACACGCAGTTCTCGACCTTGCTGGATGTGCAATACCTGGCGGACAAGGCCGGCAAGAGCCCGATTGTGGAGCAGCGGCTGCAGGCGTCGGTGTCGGGGGAGTTGCAATACACCTTCTGATCTACCTTGCCCTCTGTAGGAGCGAGCTTGCTCGCGAAAAACGTCAACGATAACGCGTGTTTTCTGGATAAACGCGGCGCCTGTGAGTTTTTCGCGAGCAAGCTCGCTCCTACAGAGACAATGCCAGTTCCTTAGTAACCCAACGACAAGCCCGTGTTGCGCCGCGGGTCATTGGCCCCATAGAAACGGTTGTTACCCACCGGCTTGCCCTCCAGGGAAGGCGCGCCTACCAGGATGGCGGCCAGGTGGTTGGCATCTTGCGGGCCGGCAAACGTGTGGCCCCAGCTTTCGAGGATCTTCTGGGTGTCCGGGCTGACGGCAAAGGTCTCAAGGTTGGTGGTTTCCGGCATCCATTGCTGGTGGAAGCGCGGTGCATCCACGGCTTCCTGGATGTTCATCTTGTAGTCGATGACATTCAGGATGGTCAGCAAGGTCGCGGTGATAATGCGGCTGCCCCCCGGTGTGCCAACGACCATTACTGCCTTGCCGTCCTTGGTGACGATGGTCGGGCTCATCGATGACAACGGCGCCTTGCCCGGTGCGATGGCATTGGCTTCGCCCTGCACCAGCCCATACATATTCGGCACCCCGACCTTGACGGTGAAGTCATCCATTTCATCGTTGAGAATCACCCCGGTCTTGCTGGCCATCACCCCGGCGCCAAACCAGTCGTTGAGGGTATAGGTCACCGAGACCGCGTTGCCCCACTTGTCGACGATGGAATAGTGGGTGGTGTTATTGCCTTCGTGGGGCGACACACCTGGCTTGATCGCCTGGGAGTCACCGGCCTTCTGCGGCTCGATGGCAGCGCGTAACTTGGCCGCGTAGTTCTTGTCCAGCAGATGCTCGATGGGGTTCTTCACGAAGTCCGGATCACCCAGGTAGCTGTTGCGGTCCACGTAGGCATGGCGCATCGCTTCGATCTGGTAGTGCAGGCCCTGGGCCGAGTGATAGCCCAGATCGGCCATCGGGTAGCCTTCGAGGATGTTCATGATCTGGCAGATCACCACACCGCCCGAGCTGGGTGGCGGCGCCGAGACCACATGGTAGCCACGGTAGTCGCACTCGATGGGGGCCAGTTCGCGGGTTTTGTAGGCGTCGAGGTCGGCCTGGGTGATGATGCCTTTGCCGGCCTGGCTGGAATCCACCACCGCCTTGGCGACCCAACCTTTATAGAAACCGTCGGTGCCCTTGGCCGAGATTTCCTTGAGGGTCTTGGCCAGGTCCTTCTGCACCAGCTTCTGGCCCACCTGCATCGGTTTGCCGTTATGCAGGAAGATCCCGCGCATGTCCTGGTCTTTTTCGAACTCACCGGTGGCGGTGTGCAACAGGTCGATATCGCCCTGCTCCAGCGCAAAGCCGTTTTCCGCCAGCTTGATCGCCGGGGCAATCACTTGGGCGCGCTTGAGGGTGCCGTACTTGCTCAGGGCCAGCTCCATGCCAGACACCGTGCCCGGTACGCCGACCGCCAAATGGCCTTTGGCGCTGAGGCCTTCGACCACATTGCCGGCCTTGTCGAGGTACATGTCGGCCGTCGCCGCCAACGGGGCTTTTTCGCGGAAGTCGAGGAAGGTCTTGCGCCCGTCCGCCAGTTGCACGGTCATGAAACCACCGCCGCCCAGGTTGCCCGCCGCCGGGTACACCACCGCCAGTGCGTAACCTACCGCCACCGCCGCATCGACCGCGTTGCCGCCGGCCTTGAGCACATCGACACCCACGTGGGTTGCCAAGTGCTGGGCCGTGACCACCATGCCATTTTCACCCGCAACCGGGGCTTGGGAAGCTGCGTGCACACCGTTGACCGTCAAGACCAGCGCGGTCGCAATCAACGTGTGACTGAAGGGTTGGTATTTCATCCATGGCTACTCTGATTATTGAGATGCACCAAAATAGCTCCTAGCCGATTTAATCCCCAGTGCAATGGCGTTTTTATTACAGAACTTGTCGGTCATGGAACGCACACCGCTGCGCAAGTCGGCAATCAGCTCTGGTCTATAAAATTAATGGCGCTAGAATCGGCGCCATTCTTTTACCGCCGCCCTGATACGAGCCTGTCCATGAGCTTTGATTTCGACACGATCCACCCACGCTTCGATACCGGCAGTACCAAGTGGAGCCGTTACCCGCAAGACGTCCTGCCGATGTGGATCGCTGACATGGACATCGCCGCGCCGCCCGCCATCTTGCAAGCCCTGCACGCGCGCCTCGACCAGCAGATTCTCGGCTACAGCGTGGCCGGCCCGGACGTGCGCGACGCTATCGTTGCCGACTTGTGGGCCAAGTACGCCTGGCGCGTACAGCCTGAAGAACTGCTGTTTCTGCCCGGCGTCGAGCCTGGCTTCAATATGGCACTGCACGCTTTCGTCCAGCCCGGCCAGGCGGTGGTACTGCAAACCCCCAACTATCGGCCGATTCGCCTGGCGCCCGGCAACTGGAACCTGCCACGCATCGAAGTGCCGTTCCAATTGATCGATGGCGAGTACCGCACACCGCTGCCGGCCATGCGCCAAGCCTTGAGCGGGGCCGGGGCGCTGTTGCTGAGCAACCCGCACAACCCCATCGGCAAGGTGTTTGCCCGTGAAGAGCTGCTGGCGGTGGCCAATGCCTGCCTGGACACCGGCGCATTGATCATCAGCGACGAAATCCACGCCGAGCTGTGCTTCGACGGCCGTCGCCACATCCCCACCGCCAGCCTCAGCCCCGAGATCGCCCAGCGCACCATCACGCTGATGTCAGCGAGCAAGGCGTATAACGTGGCTGGCCTGAAGACCTGCTTCGCCGTGGTCCAGAACGCCGAGGTGCGCGAGCGTTTCAATCAGGCGCGCTGCGGCATGGTTGACAGCGTCAGCCCCCTGGGCCTGGAAGCCACACGCGCCGCCTACAGCGAATGCACCGAGTGGCTCAGCGCGCTGGTGCAGTACCTGCAAGCCAACCGCGACTACCTGCTCGACGCGGTAAAAACCCGCCTGCCCGGCGTGGTGATGCATGCGCCACAGGGCACCTTCCTGGCGTGGCTCGATTGCAGCGCCCTGGGTCTTGATGACCCGCAGCAGTTCTTTCTGGAGCAGGCCAAGGTGGGCCTGAGCGCGGGGATTGAATTTGGCGATGACAGCCAGCAATTCGTGCGCCTGAACTTCGGTTGCCCACGGGCGATGCTGGAGGAAGGCGTGCAGCGCATGCAGATCAGCTTACAAAACCGCTGACGTCGGTCGGAACCGCACGGGAGATTTTCCGCACATACCGGGCTTAGCTGCCCGCTGTGCCATTGAAATTCTCCCGGAGCCGCCCGTCGATGATTCTGCCGCCACGCCCACTCCCCCTCATTGCCTGGGATTTCAAACCCATCGCCGGCGATACCCCGCAGGCCTTGCCGGCCTACTCAGTGGAGCCTCCGCAACCGCCACGCAAACCGGCGTTGAGGCAAAACCGCAGTACATCGGTAGACCACCAGAAAGCCCTCTACCGGCAGCTGTTGCAGGCCACGCACACTGCGCTGCCCAGGGTCCGCGACGAAGCCAAGCAATGGGCCGAGGCGCTGGTGTTCAAGTTGATTGGGCGCAAGGTCGATGCCGACGCCATCTTCCTCAATCGCTTCCAGCAAGCACAAAGTGCCAATACCGTCACCGACTGGGAACATCTGAGGGAAGAACCCACGGTTTCCCAGGCGCTGCCGGACGCGTTGTTGAGCAACTTCAGCGAACACGACGCACTGCCCGGCGTGCTTGACCAGCAGGCCGGCCTGTACACGGTCGGCCGCGGGCAAAGTACCCAAGGCGGCTATGGCGCCCATAACCAGTTTGCGCTGGCGCCTTCCCAGCTGATGCATGAAAGCTGGAAAACCGACTTTCAGGCGCACATGACTCAAAAGCTCGAACGCTTCTGGCACGACCATGGCGATGACTACCGCACCGCCTTGAAAGGCGAGTTCATTTATCAGGCCCGTGAACAGCTCAAGGCCTACGAGCGCGCCTCACCCGCCGAACGCCTGAACATGCCGGCCGAGCAGCGCTTTACCCGCGATGATTACCGCCTGGTGATGGGCGCCGCCGCCAACCTGCCCCTGGATGAAAACCAAGCCCTGAGCGTCGAACAACTACGAGCGACAGCGCCGGTAGAAGGCCGCACACGGGTTCACGTGTTTGACATCAACGGGCGCCCCGCTCACGACATCCTGCGTTTCACCGCCACTGACTACGGCAGCCACGGGCAATTGCGTGATCGTCGAGACGGCGTGCAGGTCCTGTATATGCCGGGGCACAAGCCCGCTTTCCTGCGCTTTGATTCCCTGGACGCGATGGACCAATGGGTGGCCGAGCAAGGCCGGCATGCCGAGACGCGCCAGGCGCTGCAATCGCACTTCGCCCTCAGGGACCGACAAGACAGCGACTTGGGGTTCTGGAGCGATTTCAAATCCTTCATCACTGGCGATTCGCGCTCGAACAAAGGCGCGGACAGCGCCGTTCGCTACTTGGCCAGCGGCTACTGGGACACCCTGGAAGGGACCGTTATCGACAGCGCCAATGTGCGCATTCACGGCGACGTGTTCAGCGTGATCAAAGAAGCCACCCGCGAACGCATGTCCCGCGATGCAGACGTCATGATCAAGTCCAACAGCGAGGTCACCCGCGATACCTGGCTTAACGATTTGACCGTAGCCGCCGGCCTGGCGGCCAAGTTCGCAGTGATTGGCGAGCCGGTTGTGGTCGGTGTCGCGGCCGCCGCCGGCCTTGTAGAAGCCCAATTGGGTGTCGAGCAATCGATCACGGGTGACACGCAGGCCGAGCGCAAACACGGCAGCACTGCCGCACTGGATGGCGCGCTCAATGAGCTGTTTGCCATCGTGGGCGGTACCGTGAAGGAGCCTGCTTTTGAGCAACCGGCCACGATCCCCTTGACTCGGGAGCTTTTCAGCGACGGCCGGCAGGCAATGGTCATCGAACACCCTTTGAGCCCCAGTGCCTATACCCTGCCACGCGCCAATGGCTATGACCTGGTGGACCGTGGTCGGGTGTATCGCTACCTCAATACAAGACCTGACGAGCTGACCGACCTGCAAGCAGCAGAACACGCCAAGCCTTTGGAGGGCTTTGAGGCGCTTTGCCCTGCGCCCGCTGCGGGTGGGCGGGTGCGACGCGGCATCCAGGACGAGTGTTTCGTTAAACTTATCGCCGACCTGCCCAAACCCCAAGAACGCCTGCAGGCCCTGGAGCACGTGCGCTTGTTCCCGTCCAAGGCCGGGCTGTTCACGCGCGAGCGCACGGTGGTCTATGAAAAACGCCTGCACAAAATAGTCAAAGGCGACACCGGCCCCCAACTGGTGCCCGTCGCCAACGGCGAACGCATCACTTACAAGGCGCACGTGCACGGCCAGCTCATTGACGACCCCGATTTCGGCTTTTACACAGGCGATAGCGCCGGCACGCTTGCTAACGATACTCGGGTGGTCAAACTCGGCAGCATCATCAACGCCAGCAATGATCAGCGCCAGCTCAGAGGCGTGGTCGTCACCAGCGCCAGCCAGCGCTACCTGGTGGTAGAGGCTGACACTGCCGAGTTCTATTACGCACTACTGGATAAAACCCAAACCCGGGATATCAGGTTCAAGAAATGCGGGCCTCTAGAGATGAGCCTTGCGCAAGGATACCGCCAGTTTCTGAGTGCCAACCATGCTGTGCAGGCCCTTAAGGCCGACTTTGTCGCGCTGGCTCCGCTCAAAAAAGCCTTCAAGCAACTGCAGCGCTCAGGTTTTAGCAAAGCCGACATCGACGAATTGAAGCGCCACTGCAAGGGCATGAACCCTGAGCAGAGGCGCGAAGTGGTGTACCGGCTGCAGCAAGCCAACGCCATTGTGAAACCGGATGTGGCCTTGCGCCCCCATGGTGTTTCACCGTTGCCTGGCAACCAGGTGCATCCGGCCGCAGACCTGGCCAGGGCCGACGCGGCCAGGCTTACCCTGGGCTGGTTGGGGCGCACCGCCAAGCTGAAAGCCGCCAATACCGTGCAGGTGGCCATGGGTGAAGCCACGACACTCACGAGCGGCAACGACGTGCTCTCCACCCGCAGCCTGACCGACTGCTCGGCCATTGCGGTGCTCACCGACTGGGACGGTGCGCGTTACCAGACCCGCACGCTGATGCACCTGACCGGCAGCAACCTGGAACTGGGCCTGCGGGGCGGCAATACCCAAGCGTTGCTGGATCGATTGAACGCATCACTGAACAAAGGTGGGCAGGTCATTCTGGTAGGCGGGGTCAATTCAGGTTCACTGCAAGGCATGGCCACCACCATCGGGCAATCGTTGCAGGGCGAACAACCGCTCAGGACACTGCTTCAAGCACGGCCCGGCGTCAGCGTCACGCTGGCCAGCTCCCTGGGCATCACGGTGAATGCTGATGGCACGTTTGAGCTGATCGAGGGAACGGGCAAAGGTGTCATGCCCGAGGATCAGGTCAGGGAAATTTTCAATCGAGTTGACTGAGGGCACTGCCCCACGCCTTTCCCTGACCCTGTTGGGCGTTTACAACTTGGCAATGGACACTTCTGTGGACTTCACAAAGGCAATCACCTCACTGCCCACTTTCAATTCCAGGTCACGCACCGAGCGCGTGGTGATCACCGACGTCACAATGCCCGACGCAGTCTGCACGTCGATTTCCGACACCACTTCCCCCAGCAGAATCTCCTTGATCACGCCTTTGAACTGGTTGCGCACGTTGATCGCTTTGATGGTCATGTCGGCTTTCCTTTTGGCTGTTGGGTCAATCCGCACGAATGCGCAGGCCCTCAAAATGCGCTGCCGGATAGAATATTAAAAGGAATAAATATCTATTTATTTATTCGATATAGACATATGTGGAGTGATGTTTCATGACCCGCCTACGGCTGAATTTGTGTGTGGCAGCGACCTATGACCGCACATCTTGTGCGTTGACCAACGTTGTCACACCCCATATAGTGTGCCCACAAACAGATCAGACCACTACATAGTGTGCAGCATCGGTATTTACCGACCACACTACGCGCAGTATTTCAATGCCTTGTAGCCTGCAAAAACATTTATTTTTCGAGTACCAGGAAGGAGTATTTCCATGCTGAGTTGGGATGAAGTCGACAACGAAGACACCGGTGCAGCGGTGATC
>NZ_LYSO01000051.1:0-40475 GCF_001728935.1 Pseudomonas sp. AP42 | reverse complement strand
GGGGCCGTTACCGCAGCAATGGATATGTCCACAATCCAACTGTGTTGCCTGCCAGGACGTCATCGCAGGCAAGCCAGCTCCCACAGTTTGATCGCGGGGCGGCAGGTAGATAAGTGTCAGCTGTCAGGTCGTCACGGGAGCAAGCTCCCTCGCCACAGGTTCAGCGTCGCACCAGAATTGTGTGGATACCTATGGCTATCACAGGCAAGCCAGCTCCCACATTAATGGTGCTCACTTTAAATCGAGGGGGATTTGAGGTGCTTGTCTAGGCCAATGATCGCCAGCGCGATGACGATGAACCCTGCCAAAATACCTGCGGCATTCACAAACACCTGTGGATAACCAAGGCTGTCCACATCCATGAACGGGTACTGATACTGCCCGAGCATATGCCCGCGCAGCAGCACATATCCGAAGTACACCAATGGGTAAATCACCCAGCCGGCAATGTGTTTGAACCGCAAGGTGCCCTTGGGCACACACCGCCACCAATACACCACAAACAGCAACGGCATGACGTCGTGCAGCAACTCATCGGCGATAAATTGAAAGCCCTGCGGGCTCCACAGATGCCGCAGCAGCAGGTTGTAGGCCAGGCTCACCAGCACGATGCTCGCCGCTATCGCGCTACTGATGCGGGGCGCGAGGAAGAATCGCTTGGCGGCTGAGTCGCGCTTGACCAGCGCGTAGCTGAGCACCACGACCACCAGGGTATTGGTCAGTACGGTGAAGAAGCTGAAGAAACTGATCAGGCCGCCCAGCAAGCTCGCACCACTGGCCCAGCGCGAATAGAGAATCAGGTATTGCTGGATCGCCAACCCCACCCAACCGGCCAAGGCTGCTGTCGCGACAAAGCGCTTCATGCACTCAATCCAGGGGGCGCTTGGTACGCATCAGCTTGACGTACAAGCCTTCGACTTTTTCCCGCGCCCAAGGGGTTTTGCGCAGGAAAGTCAGGCTCGACTTGATGCTCGGGTCGCTCTTGAAGCAGCGGATATCAATGCGCTCGGCCAAGCCGCTCCACTCGTAATGTTCCACCAGGGTGGTGAGCACGTGTTGCAGGGTCACACCGTGGAGCGGGTCGTTGCTTGTCGCGGTCATGCCGGGCCTTTTGCAAAAAGAGGAAACACAGCCGCGCACCTTAGCCGACGGGGCGTGCAGGTGGAAGCATCGGATTGAATATAGCCCGTGAGGAAAAGTTCCCCTTTTTCGCAAAAAAGAGATGTTATATTGTAACTTTACTTAACAACCTTTTTGCCTAGGAATATCCGATGTCGCTGCCTTCTCTCTGGCGCTTGTCGCCCCTCGCCGCCGCCCTGTTGATCAGCTCCCAGGCCCATGCCCTGGAACTGCCACCCCAAGTGGTCACCGGCAACCCGCTGGGCAGCGAACAGCTGGCCTCGCCCACCACCGTGCTGGAAGGCGACGACCTGACCCTGCAACAAAAAGGCAGCCTCGGTGAAACCCTGAACAAGCAGCCGGGCGTGTCATCTTCGTACTTTGGCCCAGGGGCCAGCCGCCCGATCATTCGTGGCCAGGATGGCGACCGCATTCGCATCCTGCGCAACGGTGTGGGGGCGCTGGACGCCTCGTCGCTGTCCTACGACCACGCGGTGCCGCTGGACCCGATCAACGTTGACCGCATTGAAATCGTGCGCGGCCCGGCCGCCCTGCTGTATGGCGGCAGCGCCATCGGTGGGGTGGTCAATACCTTCGACAATCGCATCCCCACCGAGGCCATCGAGGGCATCCATGGCGCTGGCGAGTTGCGCTACGGCGGCGCCGACACCACCCGCAGCAGCGCAGGCAAGCTGGAAGCCGGCAACGGCACCTTCGCCTTGCATCTGGACGCCAATGCGCGCGAGTTCAACGACCTGAAAATCCCAGGCTATGCGCGCAGCCGGCATGCACCGGAGAGCGAAAATGGCCCCGGCAAAAACGGGCGCCTGGGCAACAGCAATGGGCGCCAGGACGGCGGTGCGGTAGGCGGCTCCTACACCTGGGACGATGGTTATGCCGGGCTGTCCTATAGCAATTACGACAGTAACTACGGCTCACCCGCCGAGCAGGATGTACGCATCCGCATGAAACAAGACCACTACGCCTTTGCATCCGAGTTCCGCAACCTGCAAGGGCCCTTTACCTCGGTGAAACTCGACGCCGGCTACACCGACTACGAGCATCGCGAAATCGAAGGCGGCGAAACCGGCACCACCTTCAAGAACAAAGGCTATGAAGCGCGGGTAGAAGCTCGTCACCAGCCGATTGGCCCGTTCGATGGCGTGGTCGGCGCCCAAGTGACCCGCAACGAGTTCTCGGCCCTGGGCGAAGAAGCCTTCGTACCGCAGACCGACACCAACGCCGGCGCGCTGTTTGTCCTCGAAGAAATGCAAGCCACCGAGCGCCTCAAACTCAGCCTCGGCGCACGCCTGGAACACACCAGCGTCGACCCGAACGCCAAAGGCAACGAGCGCTTTGCCAATGCCGATAAAAGCAGTAACTTCACCGCCGGCAGCCTGTCATCTGGCGCGGTGTACACCCTCACGCCGATCTGGTCCCTGGCCGCCACCCTGGGCTACACCGAACGTGCGCCGACTTTCTACGAGCTGTACGCCAACGGCGCCCACGTCGCTACCGGTACCTATGAGTTGGGCGATGCCAACCTGAAGAAGGAAAAGGCCGTGTCCAGCGACCTGGCCCTGCGCTTTGACAACGGCACCCACAAGGGCAGCTTCGGCGTGTTCTATAGCCACTTCTCCAATTACATCGGCTTGTTGGGCACGGGTCGTACCCTGAACGATGAAGGCGAAGAGGACGCGGGTGGTATTCCCGAGTATGAATATTCTGGCGTGCGCGCACGTTTCGCCGGCTTCGAAGCCCAGGATCACTGGAAGCTCGGCGAAGGCGCCTACGGCAAGTTTGCGCTGGAACTGTCGGGCGACTACACCCGCGCCACCAACCTGGACACCGGCGAAGCCTTGCCACGCATTGCGCCCCTGCGCATGAGCAGCGGCCTGTTGTGGGAACTGGATCGCTGGCAGGCGCGTATCGACGTGGAACATGCCGCAGGCCAAGGGCGTGTGCCGGATAACGAAAGCGGCACCGACGGCTACACCACCCTCGGCGCCAGCGCGGGGTATCGCTTCAATGTGGGCGGCAGCCAGTGGCTGGCGTTCGTCAACGGTGAAAACCTGACCAACCAGACCGTGCGCTATGCCAGTTCGATTCTGCGCGACATCGCGCCGGCGCCGGGGCGCAGTGTGCAGTTCGGCATCCGCACCACTTTCTAACCGTCACCTCACCCCCCTGTAGGAGCGAGCTTGCTCGCGAAAAACGCCAACGATAACGCGCGCTTCCTGAATAAACGCGGCGCCTGTGAGTTTTTCGCGAGCAAGCTCGCTCCTACAGAGAGAGAGCCTGCCATCAGGCTATTTTTGCAGCGACTATCTGTCACTGTTACCAAAACTGAAATGATGCATCTTGCGATTCACCCTTTCTCAAAACGCCCCGCCGCATTATCCTTCGCAACAATCTGAAACGCTTCACCTCCGGGTCGATCCCATTTGCCGAATTTCCCTGCACGCAAAGACAGCGCTGTCTTAAACCGACCTGCGCTGGGGAATCTGTTGCCCGCCTGTGGATAACCCGGTTATCCACAGAAAAACCCGAAAATAACGATGAACCAAGCCCGTGCCGAATCGTCATCTACAGTGAAGCACGGGGTTACATAATTATTCCAACGTCACGGAGAAACACACTATGAGCACTGATGGTGCTTCAAGCCCAAGCCGCCTGCTGCCCAGGCTGCTAGGCGTCTTGCTGCTGATCATGGGGCTGGCCTTGCTGGCTGGCGGCGTCAAGCTGAGCATGCTCGGCGGGTCGCTGTACTACCTGCTCGCCGGTATCGGCATCACCCTGACCGGCGTGTTGCTGCTGGCCACCCGCCGCGCTGCGCTGGGCTTGTACGCACTGGTGTTGTTCGCCAGCACCGTGTGGGCACTGTGGGAAGTCGGCCTGGACTGGTGGCAGTTGGTACCGCGCCTGGCCCTGCTGTTCGCCCTGGGCATCGTCATGTTGCTGCCGTGGTTTCGTCGTCCGTTGCTGCGTGGCCAGGCCGCGCCGCTGGGCACTGGCGCGCTGAGCGTGGCCGTGGTGCTGGCGGGCGCTACTGCCCTGGCCAGCCAATTCACCAACCCAGGTGAAATGGTCAAGACCGGCCAACTGGACCGCGACGCGGTACCGGGCATGGCCAGTGCTGCGCCGACTCAAGCCGATGGCGACTGGAATTCCTATGGCCGTTCGGCCTTCGGTGACCGTTACTCGCCACTGGCACAGATCACCCCGGAAAACGCCCACAAACTGGTGCCGGCGTGGACCTATCGTACTGGCGACATCCCTGGCCCAGGCGACCCCGGTGAAACCACCGCGGAAAACACCCCGCTGAAAGTCAACGGCATGCTCTACGTGTGCACACCGCACAGCCAAGTGATTGCCCTGGACCCGGACACCGGCAAGGAAATCTGGCGTTTCGACCCGAAGATCACCACCCAGGGTGCTGAGAGCTTCAAAGGTTGGGCGCACATGACCTGCCGTGGCGTGTCGTACCACGATGACGCTGCCTACGCTTCCGAGCAAAGCCCGACTGGCACAGCCAGCCCGGCCGCCGCACCGAACGCGTGCCCGAAACGCATCTTCGTGCCAACCGCCGACACCCGTCTGATCGCCCTGAACGCCGACACCGGCAAGATGTGCGAAGACTTCGGTGACAAAGGCCAGGTCGACCTGCGTGCCAACATCGGCAGCTTCGCCCCAGGCGGTTACTACTCCACCTCGCCACCGGCCGTGACCAAGAACCTGGTCGTGATCGGCGGTCACGTGACCGACAACGTTTCCATCGACGAGCCAAGCGGCGTGATCCGCGCGTTCGACGTGCACACCGGCAAGCTGGTGTGGAACTGGGACAGCGGCAACCCGGACGACACCACCCCGTTGGCCGAAGGCAAGACCTACACCCGCAACTCGCCGAACATGTGGTCCATGTTCGCCGTGGATGAAAAACTCGGCATGCTCTACCTGCCGATGGGCAACCAGATGCCCGACCAGTACGGCGGCGACCGTACCGATGATTCCGAGAAGTACGCCGCGGGCCTGACCGCCCTGGACATCGACACCGGCCACGTGAAGTGGACCTTCCAGTTCACCCACCACGACCTGTGGGACATGGACGTGGGCGGCCAGCCTTCGCTGATCGACATCAAGACCGCTGCGGGCGTGAAGCAGGCCGTGATGGCGTCGACCAAGCAAGGCAGCATCTACGTGCTCGACCGTGCCACTGGCCAGCCCGTGGTGCCGGTCAATGAAATCCCGGTGCCACAGGGCGCAGTGGCGGGCGACCGCACCTCCCCTACCCAACCCAAGTCCGACCTGAACTTCATGCCGCCGCCGTTGAAAGAACGCGACATGTGGGGCGTGACACCGTTCGACCAGATGCTGTGCCGGATCGACTTCAAATCCATGCGCTACGACGGCCCGTTCACGCCGCCGTCCCTGCAAGGTTCGATCGTGTACCCAGGCAACTTCGGCGTGTTCGACTGGGGCGGCATCTCGGTTGACCCGGTGCGCCAGATCGCCTTCGTGAACCCAAGCTACATGGCGTTCAAATCCAAGCTGATCCCGGCGGCCGACATCGCCAAGCAAGGCCCACGCGTCAGCGAAACCGAAGGCGTGCAGCCGAACAAAGGCGCGCCGTATGGTGTGATCCTTGAAGCGTTGCTGTCGCCGATGGGCCTGCCGTGCCAGGCACCGGCCTGGGGCTACGTGGCGGCGGTCGACCTGACCACCCACCAGACCATCTGGATGCACAAGAACGGCACCGTGCGTGACAGCTCGCCGGTTCCGATCCCACTGACCATGGGCGTGCCTAGCCTGGGCGGTACGTTCACCACCGCCGGTGGCGTCGCGTTCCTCAGCGGCACCCTGGACCAGTACCTGCGTGCCTATGACGTGAAAAACGGCAAGCAACTGTGGGAAGGCCGCCTGCCTGCAGGCGCGCAAACCACCCCGATGACCTACACCGGCAAGGACGGCAAGCAATACGTGCTGGTCATGGCGGGCGGTCACGGTTCCCTGGGCACCAAGCAGGGTGATTATGTAATGGCGTTCAAACTGCCGGATTAAGTAGCACTGGCGGTATAAAAGGCGGCTGCCCCGAATGGGCAGCCGCTTTTTTTTGCCTGCCGAAAATGCCCCGGCGGTTTCCCCTCTGCCCTTTAAAGCTAATTTAGTGCGCACGCCCCGCGTAATACAAAAGGCGTACGGATAAAACTTTAAAGGGAGCTTCACTGCATGACGGACCATGTCGCTACAAAACCGATTCTTTCCACCCCCACAAAAATCCTGGAACTTGAACACCTCACTACTGCCAGTTTGAAAAAACTCATCAGTGGCGAAGTGCTTGCCATTCGGGTACCTGAATTTGCCAACGCAACCACCCGCGCACGGTTGATTCAGGCCATCGACGACACCGCCACCCTGGAACACTACGGCCATGAAACCTACGAAGAGGGCCGCGTCGTTCAGCACTTCTATGGTGTGCATCGCTGGGGCACCCCGTTCAACTCCACGTACGGCAAGGCCGCCGGCAGTGATGCCCAAGAGAAATATTATGCTGACGCGGCGCGTATGCGCGGCCTTATTGACAGCCTCTGTGCGCCGCAAAAGCCGCCCATTCAACAGCTGATGGAACAATTCCAGGCGCTCTGGCCGCAAGGTGCAACAGCCGCTGCGTTCCAGGGCCAACCGATGTTTTGCGGGATCATCCGCGTCATGTTCCCAGAGACGGCGCACCTCTCGGAAACGGTGCCCCATGTGGATTGCCTGCCCCGCACAATCGCTGAGTTGCAGCAGCAATTCAGCGCCAATATCTATCTTGAAACGCCGCCTTCGGGAGGCGAATTGATCATCTGGGATACCCAAGCCTTTAGCTATGACCAGGTGCAGCGCTTCGAGGGTGCCCAACTGCCCGAACAGTGTTTACAAAAACCGCTGCGCATCCGCCCACGCCAGAACGAACTGGTGCTGATCAATACCCGCCGCCCCCATGCCATCTGCGGGTTCGATTCGGGAAAACGCGTCAGCATGCAGTCGTTTATCGGCTATACCCCCGGTGAACCGTTTTACTTCTGGTGCTAATACTTTTATTGCTCGTGCACATGGACGTTTATCTATGACCCCCGAAGAATTCCGCCAACATGGCTATGCCATGATCGACCTGATTGCAGATTACCGACAGAACATGGAACAACGGGGCGTGCAGCCCACCACCCAACCTGGCGAGATCAAAGCCGCCCTGCCGGTCAGCCCGCCTGACACCGCCGAACCCTTCGAACAGATCATGGGCGACGTCGAAAAACTGATCATGCCCGGCTTGCTGCATTGGCAGCATCCCAGTTTCTTCGGGTTCTTCCCTTCCAATGTGGAACTGTCCTCAGTGCTGGGCGATTGCCTAAGCACCGGCCTAGGTGTGATTGGGTTGTCCTGGCAATCCAGCCCGGCCCTCACCGAAATCGAGGAAGTCACCACCGACTGGCTGCGCGACATGCTCGGCCTGGGCAGCTCATGGAGCGGTGTGATCCAGGACTCTGCGTCCACCTCCACCCTGGTGGCGCTTATCACCGCCCGGGAACGCAGCTCCGATTACGCGCTGATGCACAACGGCCTGCAAAACAGCGGCGCGCCCCTGATCGTCTACACCTCAGCCCATGCCCACAGCTCAGTCAACAAAGCGGCGATCCTGGCCGGATTCGGCCAGAACCATATCCGCACCATCGCCACCGATGCACACAATGCAATGTCGCCCCAGGCACTGGCGCAGGCCATCGAACAGGACCTGGCCGCCGGCAACACGCCCTGCGTGGTGATCGCCACCACCGGTACCACGGCCGCCATGGCGATCGACCCGCTGGCAGCCATTGGCGACCTCACCCAACGCCATGGCCTGTGGCTGCACGTGGACTCGGCCATGGCTGGCGCGGCAATGATCCTGCCGGAATGCCGAGCCCTGTGGGATGGCATCGAAAAGGCTGACTCGCTGGTGCTCAACCCGCACAAATGGCTGGGCGCGGCTTTCGATTGCTCGGTGTACTTCGTGCGCGACCCCGAGCATTTGATTCGCATCATGACCACCAATCCGAGCTACCTGCAGTCCAGCGCAGACGGCCAAGTGCGAAACTACCGTGACTGGCGGATCTCCCTGGGCAGCCGCTTTCGCGCCTTGAAGTTGTGGTTTCTGATACGCGAGCAAGGCGTCAGCGGCCTGCAAGCACGGCTGCGGCGAGACCTGGCCAATGCGCGCTGGCTGGCAGAGCAGATCGAAGCCACTGAGCACTGGACACTGGTGGCCACGCCCGCCTTGCAAACCCTGTGCATTCGCCATGAACCGCCGGGGTTGGAAGGCCAGGCGCTGGATACTCACACCCGAGCCTGGGCAGAAAAACTCAACCAGTCAGGCGATGCCTACGTCACCCCCGCGATCCTCGATGAGCGCTGGATGGTGCGGGTGTCTATCGGTGCACTGGGCACCGAACGCCAGCATGTCGAACGGTTGTGGGCGCGATTGCAAACCCTGGTTTAAGTGGGCACCCGTTCACGCCGCATCCACCGCTCGAACGCCATGGCATTGAGCGGGCGGCTGATCAGGTAGCCTTGGGCGGTGTCGCAGTTCCAGCGTTTGAGCAAGGTGAGGCTGTGCTCGAACTCCACGCCCTCGGCCACCACCTTGAGCCCCAGGCTATGGCTCATCTCGATGGTGGAACGCACGATCACGCCGTCGCCGCTGGTGCTGTCGAGGTTGCGTATAAAGGACTGGTCGATCTTCAGTTCTTGCACCGGCAGGCGCTGCAATTGCGCAAGGGAGGAGTAACCGGTGCCAAAATCATCCACCGACAGGCTGATCCCGCAGTTGCGCAACTGCTCCAGCACGCTGAGGGCCTGCTGCGGGTTGTGCATGATGGCGCTCTCGGTGATTTCAAAAATCAAATGCTCGGCGCCCACGTGGTATTGGGCCAATAGCGCGGTAACGCGAATGGCCAAGTCGTCATCGGCCAAGTCGTTCACCGAGATATTCACCGACAGTTGGATAACCAGCCCACGCTGCGCCCATTCGGCAATCTGGCGGATGGCTTCCTCGATCACCCACAGCGTCAGCGCGCCCATGCTGCCGGTGCGTTCGGCCAGGGGAATGAACTCTGCGGGGGACACTTGCCCCAGCGTCGGGTGTTGCCAGCGCAGCAAGGCTTCGGCCTGGCTCACGTTCCCGTGCCGCAGGTCGAGCTTGGGCTGGTAGCACAGGAACAACTCGCCTTCGATCACGGCGCGGCGCAGGTCGCGAATCAGGGTGATCTGGCGTTGGTAGGCGAGGTCGCGGTCCGGTTGGTAGATTTGCAAATGCCCCGGCAGGTTGGCCGCGTCGTGCCGGGCGATGGCCGCGCGGTTGATCAATTCTTCCACCTGCTGCCCGTCAGCAGGGTACGCGGCGATGCCGATGCTCACCTCATGGCGCACTTCGTCATTGCCGATGCGCAGGGGTTCGGTCAACGCCCCATGCAGTTGGTCGGCGCGGGCCACGGCGCAGTCGATCTCGGTGTTTTCCAGCAATAACAGAAACTCACTGCCGGCGATGCGCGCCGCGGTGTCGCTGGCCAACAGGCTGCTGGACAAGCAGCGGCTGGCCTCGCACAACATGTGCTCGACACCTTCGGGGCCAAACCCTTCGTTGATGAGCCGATAGTTTTCAATGCCTACGTACAGCAATACCACCGGCCGCCTCGCGCTGATCGCACTGCCCAGGCGCTCCATGGCCAGGGCGCGGTTGGGCAGGCCGGTGAGCGGATCATGCAAGGCATTGTGGGCCAGTTGCCGCTCACGCAGGGCGATGCCGCTTTGCATGGCATTGAACGCACGCGCCAGCAGGCCGAACTCGTCGTGGCTACGCACCCGCACCGGGGTGCGGTAGTCACCGGCCCCGATCCGTTCAGCGGCTTGCACCAGCGCATTGAGCGGGCGTGACACGCGCCGCGCCAGGAATAACGCCACCGCCAGGGACACCAGCAGCACCGCCAGGGCAATCCCCATGAACTGCCGGTCCAGCGGCGCGAAGGATTCCAGCGCATGGTCCAGCGGGCTTTGCAGCAATACGCGCACTTCATCGCCTTCGCCGCTGTTGGCCAACGGCAACACCTGGCTGAGCACACGCTGGCCATGGAACAGCTGGATCTTCGCCTCGGGATCGACCTGCGTGCCATGCAAGAGACTGATGATGCTTGGGCGCCAATTGCCAGGGTGGGTGGTGAACAGCTGACCGAGATGGCCGTCCTGCACGCTGAGAAACGACACCTCCAGGTTGCTCATGGAACGCAGTTCATGGGCAAATTGCGTGTCCATGGGAAAGCCCATGACCACGCGGGCGATAGGCACAGGCCCGAGCACATCTTTTTGCACCAGCAAATAGGGGCGCCCGGCCATGGCGACGATCAGCATTTGCTGGCCGCTGCGCCGCGCCTTGCGCAAGGCATCGGCATATGGGAACAACTGGCCTCGCGTCTGCACCAGCAGGGTACTGACCATGACCCTGTCATCCAGGCCCAGCACCACCACTTCGCTGGAACTGACCCCGGTACCATGGGTACCCAGCGCCTCCAGGATAGGCACCGTGCGGCCACCGGCCACCGCCTGCTTGAACGGCCCATCGGCGGTAAGCCAGTCCAACCCGTATTGCAAGCGCCGCCCGCGCAGGTCCAGCAGGCGCTCGAACACCTGCCGCCCCGTGTTCAGCTGTACGTCGGCCTGGTTCTCCAGCGCGCGAGTGGTGGCGGCCTTCACGGCAAAATAGGTGGCGGCCACGACCACCAGCAACAACAGCGCCAGCACCCCGGCAATACGGGTCTGAAACGTGTGGCGCCAGTGCATGGCCGCGCCCTCGGGCCGCGTTCGTCGCTCTGTGCCGTGCTTTCCTGATGTCATACGCGTCCCTGCCGACTGCTAACCGGCGTCAAAAAAACATCCCTTTTAATGGATTATTTCATTCAGGCAGGTTAGCTGGGACTACGGATAAGTAAACCCAACAAACGCTGGGACTTGATTGTCATTTTTTTGGCGAATACACGTTAAGGGCGGATATGAGCGCGGGCTAACCGCTCGTCGGCACTGTCATTTCTCACAGCTAGGCGGTGTGAAAAGGGTCGGATTGAATGGGCTACGGCTCGCTCAAGCACACATGGCGGGTCCCTATTGACTCGAACACAATCAGGTACTGCGCCATGACCTACGATCCAGACCATCTGTTATCCGGGCCCCGCGACCATTTATCTGCGGTCTCAAGCGATAACCCCACACAGAGCGGTTGCAGTAGCTCTGTCTCCCCATCTTTGGATGAAGATAAAGAAGATAAAAGAGTGCCGTTTTCCGAGGTGGTGCTGAATATCGCGAACGTTACCCCCATACCGGGTACCGATGGAGGCCTCAACAACGCTGCACTGGTCGTGAACCCCTCCGGCGTCAACTGCACCTTCAGAGCCTGGGAGAATATGGCCAAGGACGACCGCGCGGCCATTCTTCTTAATGACATCGAGGCAGATCATTACAACGTCACAGAGGAGGATGCCAAGTTTGGCAGGCCCGTTACCCTAGCGATAGATCGTTTCAAATTTGTCGACCAGGCACTCAACACACTTCAAGGCGTAGTCAAAAGCGCGAACGGCGGTAATACGACCAAGACCAAAGAGTTCAGGATCTTGGTGGACAGCAAAGCGCCTGGTGGCCTTGACCCCGATGGCAGCACTGAATTGACCAACGAAAACCTGGCGCGAATTGAATTCGTAGACCCCACCATTAATAGCACAGGCATCGTTAACAGCAGCGACATTACCAACGGCGTTAAAATCAGCATCGACAAATACCCGGTGAATCCGGCAGTAGATCAGGTTCATCATCGCAAAGAGGGCGATGTCATCCACGTAAACATTGGCGGGGTGGTCAGCACCCATCAAGTGACCAGTGGGGAAGCAGCCAGCAACGATCCGGTCATCATGACTATCGAATACGGCAAGTGGGGAGAGATGACCAAGGGCGCGAATATCGCCCTCTGGTATGTGAGAGACCTGGTGGGTAATCAGTCTTTCGGCTTTTCCATCCCAAGGACCATACAGAACAGAACGTACAAGGGAACCAGCCTGAAAGCCGGGGAGGTGCATGAACACGAGTACGACGCAGACAAAAACAAGAACTACATCGACGCCGATGCGCACTCGCGCAACCTGAACTATAAGGTTCGCCTGAGCGGAGAGGGCTGGCAGATCGACGATGAGTTACTGGTCACCTACTTTGGTTTGACCTCGGCGGGACAACTCAAACACATCGAAACGTATACGGTGGTACGCACGGATTTGTTACGTGTTGACATCCCGCTGCCGCTGGCCTTTGTTAAACAACTGGTAGGCGTTGACCTGATTGCATACCACGAACGTGTGCGCCGGGGAGTGCCTGAGAATGTCCCGTCCGAAACCGTTATTTATGAGATTAGAGGTACACCCGTCGATAACCGGCACCCTGCGCCCATAGTCGAAGGACTGGAAAACGGCACGCTGCCCAATATCGACCCTGTAGAGATTAAAGTGCCCCGCGGCAGACTGGTTCCGAATGACAGGATCGAATTGTTCATTACCGGTAAAACACCTTCCGGCGACAACGTGCTTGCGTCAGAGGTCGTACGCGTAAGTGAATACGACCATGACTACATTTGGTTCTCGTTCAGTTATCCAATGGTGTTCAAGCAGTTGGAGGGATCGTCGTTCACCGCAAAATACGTGGTCAATCGAGACACCGAGAACCCCTCGCAAGCGGTTACCGTGCAGGTTGGCTCCATCACCCTCCCCCTGCCCGCGCCTGTCTCACCCGACGCGCCACCGCCTGAACATCGGTTTGATGAGTTCGTAACCAAAGGCAATCTCAGGGCGAACGTCGAGTGGCATTCGAGCATCGCCCTGTACGATGAAGTAAGGATACTTGCCGAAGGAAGCAAGACGAACGACTTGATTGCCACCGCGTGGCTCAAAGTTGATAGCACTTGGTATGGCGACACTCTTCCCTTTTACATCCCGCGCACCCTACTGCTAGACAATAGACACGGAACCGTGACGCTGCGATGGGAAGTGCGTACTCCGCCCTCGATCAGCGTACGTAGGTCCCTGCCGCTGATCGTCAAAGTCGGCGCTGGGTTGCAACTGACCGAATGCCCGACCTTGCTGGAGGCCACCCTGGTTTCGCCTTGCATCATGCGGCTTAACCCGCTGAATGTCTGGACGCCCTCTCCCCGCATCACGACGTTCCGGGTCAAGTACCCCATGGTGGAGAGTGATCTTGTAACCCTGCGTGTAGTCGGAAAACCCGGGGTGGGTACACCTGCCATTCCCAGCAAACCCGGCAAGCCAGACGCTGGCCATGATTACATTACCTTCTCTTACCTGAGTAACTTTGTTGGTGCTTACGTCGGGGAGTCGTTTGAAGTTTATTTCGAGGTGCTGCGTGACAACGTCACGACGGACTCTAGACGACTCACGGTTGAAGTGGATAAGTTCTCTGAGCAGACACTCAACCTGCTGAGCGTGCCTGCGGCCGCGGGTGGGGTGATCGAGACCAACAAGGCGAACTCGGTACAGATTCGCGCCTTGCCGTTTTTCAGGGCCGGGCTTGCTGTTGGGATTGACCTGTTCAGTACCACCGACTACCCGCTGCGGCGTGCCATTGATATAACACCGGCAGAAGCCAGTGCCGGGCGCACTCTGGACTTGATACCGGCCGATTATTTGAGGGAGTTGCCGGATAACAGCCAGGTCAGGATCCGGGGCTGGATATCGTTGGATGGAACCAACTGCCTGGACACAGCCATATATTTTAATGAGGCTACTTACCGCACGCACAAGGCACCGGGAGAGATTGTGCGGGAGATTGAGGTGGGGAATGGGCCGACTTATATAGTGGTCAGTCGGGACGGTAAAAAGGTTTGTGTGGCGAATGGGCGGACGCCGTCGATCTCCGTAATTAATTTGGAGACTGATGAGGTAAGAACCATAAATACGGTGGGTTCTGTTATTAATGGATTGGCATTACATCCTTCGACTTCGAACCTGTATTTTTCGGTAGAGGGAGCACATCATACTCAAAGCAGTCCAGTTCTCAATATCAGCTCTTTCACAATGAGTTACCTCTATTGGTACAATGATCTCGTTAACACCCTGTCCATATGCCTAAACCCAGCAGGTACGAATCTGTATGTCGGATCAAGAACACTTTTACCAAGTCGCCCTTTTCACTGGGATATTGTAGCAAACAGATATACTGGCGCTGCCTTATACCAAGGACAGGGCACCCCCCACACATCAATCGTTAACCCTCAGGGTACTGCCGTATTTACAATTGCTGAAAACACACAGCGATTCAATATTAATAACTATTATCGCACTCACTCGGTCACCAATAACGGAATCGCCAGCGCGCTTGCCCATTCGCCACTGTTCGCCTCACTTGAACGATTGTTTGTGTGTGTCCCAAACTTAGGAAAAGTAGATATCTACAACACCTACAACAATGGCCTTACTTACGTCAAATCCCTCACCGGACTAGCGACCCCACGGGGCGTCGCCTTCCACCCAGTCAAACCGCTGGCCTACGTGACGGAGTACGCCAGTAACACCGTCCGCATCATCGACACCACCACCGAGGAACTGGTTGGCAGTATCCCTGGTTTCAACCAACCCACCGGCCTGGCCTGCAGCGAGGATGGCAGGCACTTGTTCGTCTGCAATTTCGGCAACAACACCGTATCCGTAGTAAGCGTCTAAACGCCCGCCAACATGCCCCGTCTCCCGCGAGACGGGGCATTCACCCCTTGCATGCCCCTAAACACCCCCGCGCCTCTCCCGTTATTTCATGCAAATTGTTGCTAACGACGCCGCCCCATTGAAACCACCGCAACCCCGCCCCATCTAACCTGCATACTTACTGATGCAGGTGCCCCATGAGCGACCAGCAAGAATTTCCAGATTACGACCTCAACGATTACGCCGACCCCGAAAACGCTGAAACCCCCTCGTCCAATACTGGCCTGGCGCTGCCTGGGCAAAACCTGCCGGACAAGGTCTACATCATCCCGATCCACAACCGGCCGTTTTTCCCGGCCCAAGTGTTGCCGGTGATCGTCAATGAAGAACCCTGGGCCGAAACCCTGGAGTTGGTGAGCAAATCCGACCACCATTCCCTTGCGCTGTTTTTCATGGACACACCGCCCGAAGACCCGCGGCACTTCGACACCTCGGCCCTGCCGCTGTACGGCACCCTGGTGAAGGTGCACCACGCCAGCCGCGAGAACGGCAAGCTGCAGTTCGTGGCCCAGGGCCTGACCCGCGTGCGCATCAAGACCTGGCTCAAGCACCACCGCCCACCGTACCTGGTGGAAGTCGAATACCCGCACCAGCCCAGCGAGCCGACCGATGAGGTCAAGGCCTACGGCATGGCGCTGATCAATGCGATCAAGGAACTGCTGCCCCTCAACCCGCTGTACAGCGAAGAGTTGAAGAACTACCTCAACCGCTTCAGCCCCAACGACCCGTCGCCGCTCACCGACTTTGCCGCCGCCCTCACCTCGGCCACCGGTAACGAGCTGCAGGAAGTGCTGGACTGCGTGCCCATGCTCAAGCGCATGGAAAAAGTGCTGCCGATGCTGCGCAAAGAGGTGGAAGTCGCGCGCCTGCAAAAAGAACTCTCCGCCGAAGTGAACCGCAAGATCGGCGAGCACCAGCGTGAATTCTTCCTCAAGGAACAACTCAAGGTCATCCAGCAGGAGCTGGGCCTGACCAAGGACGACCGCAGCGCCGACGTCGAACAGTTCGAACAGCGCCTGCAAGGCAAGGTGTTGCCGGCCCAGGCACAGAAGCGCATCGATGAAGAACTGAACAAACTGTCGATCCTGGAAACCGGTTCGCCGGAATATGCCGTCACGCGCAATTATCTGGACTGGGCCACCTCGGTGCCGTGGGGCGTGTACGGCGCAGACAAGCTCGACCTCAAGCACGCGCGCAAGGTGCTGGACAAGCACCATGCGGGCCTGGATGACATCAAGAGCCGCATCCTCGAATTCCTCGCCGTGGGCGCCTACAAGGGCGAAGTCGCCGGTTCCATCGTGCTGCTGGTGGGCCCACCGGGCGTGGGCAAGACCAGTGTGGGCAAGTCCATCGCCGAATCCCTGGGGCGGCCGTTCTATCGCTTCAGTGTCGGCGGCATGCGCGACGAGGCCGAGATCAAGGGTCACCGGCGCACCTACATCGGCGCCCTGCCCGGCAAGCTGGTGCAGGCGCTGAAAGACGTGGAAGTGATGAACCCGGTGATCATGCTCGACGAGATCGACAAGATGGGCCAGAGCTTCCAGGGCGACCCGGCGTCGGCGCTGCTGGAAACCCTGGACCCGGAGCAGAACGTCGAATTCCTCGACCATTACCTGGACCTGCGCCTGGACCTGTCCAAAGTGCTGTTCGTGTGCACCGCCAACACCCTGGACTCGATCCCGGGCCCGTTGCTGGACCGCATGGAAGTGATTCGCCTGTCTGGCTATATCACCGAAGAAAAAGTCGCGATCGCCAAGCGTCACCTGTGGCCCAAGCAATTGGAAAAAGCTGGCGTGGCCAAAAACAGCCTGACCATCAGCGACGGCGCCTTGCGCGCCTTGATCGACGGTTATGCGCGAGAGGCCGGCGTGCGGCAGTTGGAGAAGCAACTGGGCAAGCTGGTGCGCAAGGCGGTGGTCAAGCTGCTGGATGAGCCGGACTCGGTGATCAAGATCGGCAACAAAGATTTGGAAAGCTCCCTGGGCACGCCCGTGTTCCGTAACGAGCAAGTGCTGTCCGGCACCGGCGTGATTACCGGCCTGGCCTGGACCAGCATGGGCGGCGCCACCTTGCCGATTGAAGCGACGCGCATCCACACGCTCAACCGTGGCTTCAAGCTCACCGGCCAGTTGGGTGAGGTAATGAAAGAGTCCGCCGAAATCGCCTACAGCTACATCAGTTCAAACCTGAAGTCGTTTGGCGGCGATGCGAAGTTCTTCGATGAAGCCTTCGTGCACTTGCACGTACCAGAAGGCGCCACCCCCAAAGACGGCCCGAGTGCCGGCGTGACCATGGCCAGTGCGTTGCTGTCCCTGGCCCGCAACCAACCGCCGAAAAAAGGCGTGGCGATGACTGGCGAACTGACGTTGACCGGGCATGTACTGCCGATTGGCGGGGTGCGCGAGAAGGTGATTGCCGCGCGGCGCCAGAAGATTCACGAGTTGATCTTGCCGGAGCCCAACCGTGGCAGCTTTGAGGAGTTGCCGGATTATTTGAAGGAAGGGATGACGGTGCACTTTGCCAAGCGGTTTGCGGATGTGGCGAAGGTGCTCTTCTGATAGATCTCTAGCGCCTGGATTGGCCCTATCGCGGGCAAGCCCGGCTCCCACAGGAATCGGCGTTGTTGATGACAACGCGGTCAAATGTGGGAGCGGGCTTGCCCGCGATGGCGCCAGCCGCCATACCGCACGCCCTCTTGTCACACCTTGTCTCATCTTCGGTTATGCTCCCCCTTCGTCGTGTATTAACGGAGCCTTCATGACCGCTGCCCGCCTGTTTCTCCCCTTGAGCCTTGCCCTGCTGGCCGGATGCGCCAGTGCCCCTAAGCAAAACGTCAGCGTGGACAACCAGAGCGCCTGCCCGCTCCAGCTTAAAAACGGGCAAAACCTGATCCTCACTCTGCCCAGCAACCCCACCACCGGCTATCGCTGGGCCATCCAGGACTCCGCGGGCGGCGTGTTGCGCGCCTTGAGCCCCGAGGTCTACAGCAGCACCGAATCCGGCGTGATTGGCGGTGGTGGCCAGTCCACCTGGCGCTTCCAGGCGTTTGCTCCAGGGCAAGGGCGGTTGCGCCTGACGTCCCAGCAACCCTGGGAGCCAGAAGCCGAACCTGTCGAAACCTTTGACTGCGCCATTACGGTGAACTGATATGCCCTGGCTGATCCTTGCGTTGATGGGCGCCGGCACCTTTGTCTACGGCCTGGCGACCCATGCGACGCTGCTGTGCCTGCTGGTCAAGCCGCTGCCGGTGCTGGCGCTGCTGGGATGGCTGCATGACGCGCCGCCCACCGAGTATCGACGCTGGATCAGCCTGGGGTTAATTTTCTCCGTGGTGGGCGACGTGTTGCTCGCCTGGCCAGGCGACCTGTTTATCTTTGGCCTGGGCGCGTTCCTGTTCGCGCATCTGGCCTATCTCAAAGCCTATTTCAGTGACTGTCGGCGCTTAGCCTTGCTGCCGCTGGTGCTGGCCCTCGGCGTTGGCGCAATCTTGCTGAGCATCCTGATCGCCCATGGCCTCGGTGAATTGCTGATACCGGTGGTGGTTTACGCACTGGTGATCAGCGCCATGCTTTGGCGTGCGTTGGCGCGACTGGGCAGCCAGGTGCCCAAACGTTCGGCGTGGCTGGCGGCGGCGGGTGCGGTGTCGTTTGTGGTATCCGATGCGCTGATCGGCATCAACCGGTTCGTCCTGGCGTTCGAGGCGGCGCCGTATTTACTGATCGCCACCTACTGGCTCGGGCAGTGGGGCATCACCGCCTCGGCTTTCCATCAGACAACCCGCGCATCCGAGGAGCAACTTGGCTAAAATGCCGGCCTTTCCCCCATCGTCGCCGGAACAGCCGTGAGCAAAGAACCCGATCGCCTATTCGCCCAGCCCCTGCCCCAGGTGCCGGACTTCGCCTTTAACGAGGATGTGGTGCGGGTGTTCCCGGACATGATCAAGCGCTCGGTGCCGGGTTACCCCACTATCGTCGAAAACCTCGGCGTGCTGGCCGCGCAATTTGCCCAGCCGGGTAGCGTGCTGTATGACCTGGGTTCTTCCCTGGGCGCCGTGACCCAAGCCCTGCGCCGCCATGTACGCACCGAAGGTTGCCGGGTAATCGCTGTGGATAACTCTGCCGCGATGGTCGAGCGCTGCCGCGAATACCTCAATGGCCAGGACTCGATGTTCCAGGAGTTGCTGCCCGTGGAGGTGATCGAGGGCGATATCCTCGCCCTGCAATTCAAGCCTGCCTCGGTGGTGGCGCTGAACTTCACCCTGCAATTTATCGCCCCCCAGGAGCGCCTGGCGTTGCTGGGGCGCATTCGCCAGGCGCTGCTGCCGGGCGGGGCGTTGATCCTGTCGGAAAAGCTGCGCTTTAACGATGTTGAAGAACACGCACTGCTGACCGACCTGCATATCGCCTTCAAGCGCGCCAACGGCTACAGCGAACTGGAAATCGCCCAGAAGCGCAGCGCCATCGAAAACGTCATGAAGCCCGACAGCCTCGAAGAACACCGCGAACGCCTGCTGGCGGCCGGGTTCTCGAAAGTCGTGCCGTGGTTCCAGTGTCTTAACTTTGCCTCGTTGATTGCCTTGCCATGATTGATTTGTCCCCCCTCGCCCGCCACTTGGTCGGCACCCCCCTGGCCGTCTGGGCCCAGGGCCTGCAAGCGCAGCTCGATAGCAAGATGGAAAAGGGTCATGGCGACCTGGAGCGCTGGCAGAGTGCGTTGGATGCACTGCCGAAGATCCAGCCCAGTGAAGTCGACTTGTTGAACGGCCTGGTGCTGGACACTGATTGCGACGACGCCACCCGTGAGCAAATGCACACCGCCTTGATGGGCCTGAGCCCCTGGCGCAAAGGCCCGTTCCATCTGTTCGGTGTGCATGTGGACACCGAGTGGCGTTCGGACTGGAAGTGGTCGCGAGTGGCGCCGCACCTGAACCTCAAAGGCAAGCGCATCCTCGACGTGGGCTGCGGCAACGGCTACTACATGTGGCGCATGCTCGGCGCCGGGGCCGACAGCGTGATTGGCGTGGACCCCAACTGGCTGTTCTTCTGCCAGTTCCAGGCGGTGCAGCGTTACCTGTCCGAACCCAAGGCCTGGCACCTGCCGTTCCCGTTCGAAGACTTGCCGGCCAATCTGGAAGGCTTCGACACGGTGTTCTCCATGGGCGTGTTCTACCATCGCCGCTCGCCCATCGAGCATTTGCTGGCGTTGAAGGACACCCTGGTCAAGGGCGGCGAGCTGGTGTTGGAAACATTGGTGGTGGAAGGCGATCAGCAACAAGTACTGGTGCCGGAAGACCGTTACGCCCAGATGCGCAACGTGTGGTTCCTGCCGTCGGTGCCGGCGTTGATGCTATGGCTGCGCCGCGCCGGTTTCAGTGATGTGCGGTGCGTGGATGTGAGCGTGACCACGGTTGAGGAACAGCGTGGGACACAGTGGATGAAGTATCAGTCGCTGAGTGATTTCCTGGACCCTGAGGATCACAGCAAGACCATTGAAGGGCTGCCGGCACCGATGCGAGCGGTGATCATCGCGCGTAAATGACACCACCCTTTTCCTGAAAAAATGGAGATTAACTGTGGGAGCTGGCTTGCCTGCGATAGCGGTGGGTCAGTCAATATTGGGCTGACTGACAGATAGCTATCGCAGGCAAGCCAGCTCCCACATTGATACTTCAGTGTTCTTCAGAGTGGTGGCTTGGCTCGGCGGGCTTTGAAGAACTCGCTGAGGACAGCCCCACACTCCTCGGCCAACACCCCACCTTCAAACAACACCCGATGGTTAAGAAAACCCTGGGTAAAAAACTGCCCCTGGCTTTGCACGATTCCCGCCTTCGGCTCCAAAGCGCCATACACCACCCGCGCCACCCGCGAATGCACGATCAGCCCCGCACACATGCTGCACGGTTCCAGCGTCACGTACAGCGTGCTGCCCACCAGCCGATAGTTGCTGATCGCTTGCGCAGCGGCGCGGATCGCGACCATTTCGGCATGGGCGCTGGGGTCGTTGCCGCTGATGGGGCAGTTGAAGCCGCGGCCGATGATTTCACCGTCCTGCACCAGCACGGCGCCCACCGGCACCTCGCCCAATGCCGCGCCCTGGGCGGCGAGCGCCAGGGCTTCGCGCATAAAGTCCTGGTCGCGGCTGCGGTCGATAATCGCGGCGGGACGAATCTGGCGCATCACGCCACCTCGATGGCGGCCATCAGGCCGGTTTCCATGTGGTCGATCACATGGCAATGGAACATCCACACCCCGGGGTTATCCGCCACCAAAGCCACGCGGGCGCGTTCGTTCTTGCCCAGCAGGTAGGTGTCGGTGAAATACGGGATCACCTTGTGGCGGTTGGACGCGAGCACCTTGAAACTCATGCCGTGCAGGTGGATCGGGTGCTGGTACTGGGTCATGTTCTTCAATTCGAAAATATAGCTCTTGCCCTTTTCCAGCTTGGCAATCGGGCGGTCGGCGCAGGTCTTGTCGGTGATGTCCCAGGCCTGGCCGTTGATCTGCCACAGGCTCGGCGGCTTGCCGTTCTCGACATTGACCGACACCGAGCCGACCCATTCGAAATTAAAGCTGAGCTTCTCCGCGTTGGCCAGGTCTGGCTCGGCGACCGGGTTGGCCGGCAATGCCTTTGGCCACGCGGTAGGCGCGTCGGTATTGGCCACCGAGCGGAAGGTGCCAAGGCGCACCGGGCCGTTGCGCAGCGACAGTTCTTCGCCCGCCGGTGGCGCCTTGATCGCCAGGCAAATGCGCATGCCCGGGCCCAGCCAATATTCCTTGCCCAACGGGCGCGGCTCGATGGGGTTGCCGTCCAACGCGTAGATCTGCGCTTCGACGCCAGGAATATTGAGGCGATAGGTCAGGGTGTTGTCGAGGTTGAGCAGGCGCACGCGGGTGATTTGCCCAGCCGGCAGGTCGATCACCGCCTGGGGCACGCCGTTGATAGTCGAGAGGCGCCCGGCCGTGCCGCCACGCGCCGCTTCACGGGGGATGCTGAACTCGACGAACGCACCCTCCTCGTCGATGTGCCAGTTCTTCAGGCTCAAGGTGCGTTCGTACTTGAAGCCGGTGGGTTCGCGCTCGTCCACGATCAACGGGCCGACCAGGCCACGGCCGAGCTCTTCGCTGCTGCTGACATGGGGGTGGTACCAGTAACTGCCGGCATCGGGCACGCGGAATTTGTAGTCGAAGTATTCGCCAGGCAGCACGGGCAATTGTGAGACGTAGGGCACGCCGTCCATTTCCAGCGGCAGGCGGATGCCGTGCCAGTGGATGGTGGTGGCAACCGGCAGATGGTTGATAAAGCGCACCCGCAGCCACTCGCCTTGGCGCACCCGCAACTCGGTGCCCGGCGCCGATGGGCCGAACGCCCAGGCTTGGGTCTTGTGCCCCGGCACCAACTCTACGTCCAGGGGTGCGGCGATCAGCTCGTAATCGTGCCCGGCCTCGGACTCAGCGACTTTCCCCAGCCAGTAGCGGTAACCACCGCCGGCTCCGACGCCTACTACGGCCAGGCCAGCAAGACCACCCAGGATTTGTCGACGGGAAAAGGATCGGGACACAACAACCTCGCGTATCTGCCGCAGGCCAAGGGCCCGCAAAGGGCTGATACGATACACCTGCGCCGGCTAAACAGTAAGGCTTCGCATTGCCGCACAGCGCAATTGTAAGACCCGATGAAGATCAAATGTGGGAGCGGGCTTGCTCGCGAATGCGGGGTCTCAGTAAATGCATCTTTAACTGACCCACCGCATTCGCGAGCAAGCCCGCTCCCACATTTTGGTCCTCAGTGTCCTTTAGACTGCGTTCACTCAGGCCTTGGCAGCAGCCAAAATCAGGGCTTTCATCTCGGCCACGGCGCCTTTGAAACCGACGAACAACGCGTGGGCCACCAGCGCATGGCCGATGTTCAGTTCGTTGATACCTTTGATCGCGGCCACGGCTTCGACGTTGTGATAGTGCAGGCCATGACCGGCATTGACGATCAAGCCTTCGTTGAGCCCGCAGTTCACGCCGTCGATGATACGTTGCAGTTCGTCGGCCACTTCAGTCGGCGTGGTGGCATCGGCATAACGGCCAGTGTGCAGCTCGATGGCCGGGGCGCCGACACGGCGGGAGGCTTCGATCTGGCGTTCGTCGGCGTCGATAAACAGCGAGACTTCACTGCCGATCCGCGACAGGCGCTCCACCGCAGCCTTGATCCGCGCTTCCTGGCCGGCGACGTCGAGCCCGCCTTCGGTGGTCAACTCCTGGCGGGTTTCCGGTACCAGGCAGATATGCGCCGGGCGGATGCGCTCGGCGAACGCCATCATTTCTTCAGTGACGCCCATTTCGAAGTTCATGCGGGTTTGCAGCACGTCCTTGAGCAGCAGCACGTCGCGCTCCTGGATGTGGCGGCGGTCTTCGCGCAGGTGCACGGTGATGCCGTCGGCGCCCGCTTCTTCGGCGTCCAGCGCGGCCTTGACCGGGTCAGGGTAACGGGTGCCCCGGGCCTGGCGCAGGGTGGCGACGTGGTCGATGTTGACGCCAAGAAGAATGCGATTGCTGGTGGTCACGGAAGCACTCCTGAAAAGGGAAAGAATCGGTGCACAGCATACACGGGGATGTCAGGGCTTTCGAAACAACTCGCGACTGACCAGCGGCCGCCCGCCCAGATGCACGGCCAAGGCCTGGCGCATCAGGCGCTTGGCCGCGGACAGCGCACCAGGCGCGTGCCAGTCGGCTTCGCTCATGGCCAGCAGCTCGGTGCCCTGGAACAGGCCGGGCTGCAGCAGGTACACACGCTCAAGCCCTGCATCGACTTGCAGGCGATACATGCCGTCGGCGGCGATGGGCTCGCCGTGCAAGTCGTTGGCCAACTCGAAGCCGTAGCCCAGGTCGTCGAGCAGGCGCCATTCGAAGGCGCGCAGCAGCGGTTCCAACGGACGGCCTTCAGCGAGGGCCAGCAAGGTTGCGGCGTAGTGATCGAAGACCGCGGGGTGCGGGTCTTCGGCGGGCAACAGGCGAATCAGCAGCTCATTGAGGTAAAGGCCGCTGAACAGCGCATCGCCGTTAAGCCAGGCCGAGGTGCCAACGCTTTCCAGGCGGCCGACGTTTTTCAGCTCGCCCTTGCCGCGAAACTCCACGTCCAGCGCCACGAACGGCCGCGCCAAGGTGCCCGCCTTGCCCCGCGCGCTGCGCAAGACTGCGCGCAGGCGGCCTTGGGGCGTGAGGAAGTCCACCAGCGCGCTGGTTTCGCGGTAGGCGCGGCTGTGCAGGACATAGGCGAGTTGGCTGGGGGGTGGGGCGGACATGAAGCTCTCTCGCAGAACGTGAAACAGCGCCGATCCAATGTGGGAGCGGGCTTGCCCGCGATGGCGGCGTCACAGTCAACATCTCTGCTGAATATTACATCCTCATCGCGGGCAAGCCCGCTCCCACAGGGTTTTGCCGTGTGTTCGAGACCTGTTACAGGTCGCCGTAGCCCAGGGAGCGCAACGCACGCTCATCATCGGACCAACCACCTTTCACCTTCACCCACAGGTTGAGCATGATCTTGGAGTCGAACAGCAACTCCATGTCCTTGCGCGCTTCGGTGCCGATGCGCTTGATGCGCTCGCCCTTGTCGCCAATGATGATCTTCTTCTGGCCGTCGCGTTCGACGAGGATCAGCGCATGAATGTGCAAGGTCTTGCCCTGCTGCTTGAACTCTTCGATTTCAACGGTGATCTGGTACGGCAGTTCGGCGCCCATCTGGCGCATGATTTTCTCACGCACCAGCTCGGCGGCAAGGAAGCGGCTGCTGCGGTCGGTGATCTGGTCTTCCGGGAAGAAGTGCTCGTTCTCCGGCAGGTGCTCGGCGATCACGCGCTCCAGGGCTTCAAGGTTGTGGCCGTGCTGGGCCGAGATCGGGATGATCTGGGCGTTCGGCAGTTGTTCCTGCAGCCAGCTCAGGTGCGGCATCAGCTCGGCTTTGTCTTCGATACGATCGGTCTTGTTCAGCGCGACGATCAACGGGCCGGTTACGTATTGCACACGCTCAAGGACCATCTGGTCTTCGTCGGTCCACTTGGTGCGGTCGACCACGAAGATCACCACGTCGACGTCTTTCAACGCGGCCGAGGCGGTCTTGTTCATGTAGCGGTTCAGGGCTTTCTCACCGCCTTTGTGCATGCCAGGGGTATCGACATACACCGCCTGCACGTTGCCTTCGGTCTTGATGCCCAGCATGTTGTGGCGGGTGGTCTGGGGCTTGCGCGAGGTGATCGCGAGCTTCTGGCCGAGAATGTGGTTGAGCAGCGTGGACTTGCCCACGTTCGGGCGGCCGACGATGGCAACATAGCCACAGCGTGTTGCGGTTGAATCAGTCATGGCCATTCTCCACGCCCAGGGCAATCAGTGCTGCAGCGGCCGCTACCTGTTCGGCAATACGACGGCTCACACCCTGACCTCGGCTTTTTTCGTTCAATAAGGTGATTTCACATTCCACGAAGAACACCCGGCAATGGGGCTCTCCCTGGATATCCACCACTTCGTAGCGTGGCAGTTCGCAACCGCGCGACTGCAGGTACTCTTGCAGGCGGGTCTTGGGATCCTTGTTGGTATCGACCAGCGTCAGGCTTTCGATCTCCGAGGCCAGCCAGGCGACAACGCGCTCCTTGGCCGTCTCCATGCCTGCATCAAGGTAGATCGCACCGATCAAGGCTTCCAGGGCATCAGCCAGGATTGACTCGCGACGGAAACCGCCGCTTTTCAACTCACCGGAACCCAGCCGCAGGTACTCGCCCAGGCCGAAGCCTCGGGCCAGCACGGCCAGGGTCTCGCCTTTTACAAGGCGTGCGCGCAGGCGCGAAAGCTGGCCTTCTCGCGCTTGGGGGAAGCGCTCGAACAGCGCCTCGCCGGCGGCGAAATTGAGGATAGCGTCACCGAGGAATTCCAGGCGCTCGTTATTGCGCCCTGCAAAGCTGCGGTGTGTGAGGGCAAGGACCATCAATTCCTGATCCTTGAAGGTGTAGCCGAGCTGGCGCTCGAGACGACTGAGAGAAACGGTCACGGTTTATCCATATCTAGTTGATGGCACCGGCGGCCATCGACGATTGACGCAGTGTTCAAATTCAAATCCTGATGGGTACCGGGCATCGGAAAATGTCCAAGCCCCAGAAAAGCATTCGGCGCTGTGTTCACAGCGCCGCTTGTATTACTTGATCAGCCCGACCCGCGAGAAGTTCGGCAGGTGGCTGAGCTTGGGTTCCGGCCAACTCATCCAGACCGCGAAGGCTTTGCCGACAATGTTCTCGTCGGGCACCATACCCAGCAGGTCCTTGGGAATGTTGGGGTCATCCCAATAGCGGCTGTCGTTGGAGTTGTCGCGGTTGTCGCCCATCATGAAATAGTGCCCGGCAGGCACTTTCCACTGGCCATCCGGCATCGCACGGTAGCGGCTCATTTCCTTGCGGATCTGGTGCTCCACCGCGCCGAGTTTTTCCTGGTACAGCTCGGCGCTGCCCAAGGTGTTCGGCTCGGCGCCCAACAGTTTCTCGGCCACCGACTCACCGTTGATGAAGAGGCGCTTGTCGCTGGTGTAGCGCACCACGTCGCCCGGCAGGCCGACCACACGCTTGATGTAGTTGACGTTCGGGTCGCTTGGGTAGCGGAACACCATCACATCGCCGCGCTGCGGGTCACCCACGGGGATGACTTTCTTGTCGATCACCGGCAGGCGAATGCCGTAGGAAAACTTGTTCACCAGGATGAAGTCGCCCACGTCCAGGGTCGGTTTCATCGACCCCGAAGGGATCTGGAACGGCTCTACCAGAAACGAGCGCAGCACCAGCACGATGAACAACACCGGGAAGAACGACTTGCCGTACTCAACCAGCAAGGGCTCTTTGTTCAGCTTCTCGACCACCACCGCATCGGGCTGGCTGACGCTGCCCTGATAGGAAGCGATGGCCGCCCGACGACGCGGGGCGAAGAACACCAGATCGAGCAACGCCAGGAGACCACAGACGGCAACGGCAATGACCAGCAACAGCGGGAAATTTAGTGACATAGGACCTAACTATCCAACCTGAGCACCGCAAGGAAGGCTTCTTGTGGAACTTCCACGTTGCCTACTTGCTTCATGCGTTTTTTACCGGCCTTTTGCTTCTCAAGCAGCTTGCGCTTACGGCTTACGTCACCGCCGTAGCATTTGGCCAGTACGTTCTTTCTGAGAGCCTTGACGGAAGTCCGTGCAATGATCTGCCCGCCAATGGCGGCCTGGATCGCGACGTCGAACATCTGGCGCGGAATCAGTTCTTTCATCTTCTCGGTCAGTTGGCGACCTTTGTAGTGCGCGTTGTCCTTGTGCACGATCAGTGCCAAGGCATCTACCTTGTCGCCGTTGATCAGCACGTCCAGTTTCACCAGATTAGCCGATTGGTAACGATCGAAATGGTAGTCCAGCGAAGCATAGCCGCGACTGGTGGACTTGAGACGGTCGAAGAAGTCCAGGACCACTTCGTTCATCGGCATATCGTAGGTCACTTGTACCTGGGTACCGAGGAACAGCATGTCGCGCTGCACGCCACGCTTTTCGATGCACAGGGTAATGACGTTGCCCAAGTGTTCCTGCGGCACCAGGATATTGGCCCGCACGATCGGCTCGCGCATGTCTTCGATGGCCGACAGGTCCGGGAGCTTGGACGGGTTGTCGACGTAAATCGTTTCACCGGTTTTGAGCAGCAACTCAAAAATAACGGTTGGCGCGGTGGTGATCAGGTCCAGGTCGTATTCGCGCTCAAGGCGCTCCTGGATGATCTCCATGTGCAGCATGCCCAGGAACCCGCAACGGAAGCCGAAGCCCAGGGCGTCGGAACTTTCCGGGGTGTACTGCAACGACGAGTCGTTGAGGGTCAGTTTTTGCAGGGCTTCGCGGAAGTCTTCGAAGTCATCGGAGCTGACCGGGAACAGGCCGGCGTAGACCTGGGGCTGGATGCGTTTGAAGCCGGGCAGCACGTCGACGTCTGGCGTGGAGCTCAGGGTCAGGGTGTCACCCACTGGCGCACCGTGAATGTCCTTGATGCCGGCGATGATGAAGCCTACTTCACCGGCTTTCAGATCAACGGTAGCGGTGTGTTTCGGGTTGAATACACCGACGCTGTCCACCAGGTGGATCTTGCCGGTGGACTTGACCAGGATCTTGTCGCCCTTCTTCACACGGCCATGGCGCACGCGAACCAGGGAAACAACGCCCAGGTAGTTGTCGAACCAGGAGTCGATGATCAACGCTTGCAGCGGATCTTCGTAGTTGCCGGTCGGCGCAGGAATGGTGTGCACCAGGCGCTCGAGCACTTCGTCCACACCCAGGCCGGTCTTGGCGCTGCAGGTAACGGCGTCGGTGGCGTCGATGCCGATGATCTTCTCGATCTCTTCCTTGACGCGCTCAGGCTCGGCCTGGGGCAGGTCGATCTTGTTGAGCACGGGCATGACTTCCAGGCCCTGCTCGATCGCGGTGTAGCAGTTGGCAACCGACTGTGCCTCGACGCCCTGGCCGGCATCGACCACCAGCAACGCACCTTCACAGGCCGCCAGCGAGCGGCTGACTTCGTAGGTGAAGTCAACGTGGCCAGGGGTGTCAATGAAGTTCAGTTGGTAAGTGATGCCGTCTTTGGCCTTGTAGTACAGCGTGACGCTGTGGGCCTTGATGGTGATCCCGCGCTCGCGTTCGAGGTCCATGGAATCCAGTACCTGGGCTTCCATTTCACGCTCGGCAAGGCCGCCGCACATCTGGATAAATCGATCGGCCAGCGTCGACTTGCCATGGTCAATGTGGGCGATGATGGAGAAATTGCGGATATGACTCAAATCACTCACGGATCAACACTCAAAAAGGCTGCAGGCAGATTGCCCGCTGAAAAATAGCCGGGAATTGTACCTGATGCTCAGGCCAGACGTCATCTTTGCTGACCAATACAAAAAAGCCCCGTTTCCACGGGGCTTGTTACTGTAGGAGCGAGCTCGCTCGCGAAAATCGCCAACGATAACGCGCTTATTCTGGATAAACGCGGCGTTTCGCAGATTTTCGCGAGCAAGCTCGCTCCTACAGGGAGGGGCATTATGCGAGCGCGGGCTCAACCGGCCCGGCGCAGCAGCCAGAACCCGGCCACGGCGCAAATGGCCGTGGGCACCAGCACCGCAAACAGCGGCGAGAAGCCGAATACCAGGCTCGACGGCCCGAGCAAGTCCTGGGCAATGCGGAAGGTGAAGCCCACCAGCACACCGGTAAATACCCGCTGGCCCAGGGTCACGGAACGCAATGGCCCGAAAATGAAGGAGATCGCCATCAACACCAAGGCGGCGGTAACCACTGGCTGCAAGACTTTCACCCAGAACGCCAGCCAGTAACGGCCATTGTTCAAACCCTGATCCTTGAGATAGTGGATATAGCTCCACAAACCGGAGATAGGCAGGGCTTCCGGCACCATCACCACGGTATTGAGCAATTCCGGCTTGAGGGCGATATCCCACTGTTCGGTCGGCACATTCACCACTTCGGTGCTGGACTGGGTGCCCTGGCCCACGTTACGAAAGTGCGTGGTGGTGACGTCGCTCAGTTGCCATTGCTCGCCACTGTACTGCGCGCGCTTGGCGAAGCTGGACGACAACATGTGGCGCTCTTTGTCGAAGGTGTAGCGGGTCACCCCGATCAACAGGCCACCCGGTTGCACGGCGTTGATGTGGATGAACTCGTCACCCTGGCGGTGCCACAGGCCGTGCTTGGCGCTTTGCGCATCGCCCGAACCCTGGGCCAGGGCGCGATTGGCCTGGGCGGTGGCTTCGGCCGGTGGCGCGACGTATTCACCGATCAGCACGCTGCACGCCATCAGCAGCAGCATCGGTTTCATCACCGCCCAGACGATACGGCCGATGGACACCCCGGCGGCGCGCATGATGGTCAGCTCGCTGTTGCTGGCCAGGGTACCCAGGCCGATCAGGCAGCCAATCAGCGCGGCCATTGGCATCATGTCGTAAAGACGACGCGGCGCGGTCAGTGCCACGTAGCTCAGCACGTCCGTGACCGTGTAGGTGTCGGTGACGTTGCCCACTTCATCAATGAAGGCGAACAGCAAGGCCAGGCCAAGGATGATGCCCAGTACCGCCAGGATGGCGATCAGTACGCTAATGCCGATGTAGCGATCAAGCTTAGCCACGAGCCAACTCCTTCAGGCCACGACGGCTCTTCATTTTCAAACGGATAGGTTCCCAATAGAGCAGCCCCAGACCGATCATCAGGAAAACCCCGTGCACCCACCACAGGCCCAGGGCCGGCGGCAGCTTGCCCTTCTCCAGGGAACCACGGGCAGAAATCAGGATGGTCAGGTAGGCCATATACAGCAGAATCGCCGGCAGCAACTTGAGGAAACGCCCCTGGCGCGGGTTGACGCGCGACAGCGGCACGGCCATCAGGGTCACGATAAACACCAGCAGCGGCAGGGACAGGCGCCATTGCAACTCGGCGATGGAGCGCAATTCCGGGCTGCCGAACAGCGATGAGGTGGGCAACGCGTCGCGGTCGGTCACCTCGTCACTGATCTCGGCCTTGGGCAGCATGACGCCATAGGTGTCGTACTTGATCGCGCGATAGTCCGCCAGGCCTGGGCTGCCGTCGTAGCGGTAGCCGTTTTCCAGGATCAGGTAGCGGTTGCCATCGGGGCGGATTTCCTGGCGCCCGCTGTCGGCCACCAGAATGGTAATGCCACGGTCTTTCTGGTTCTGGCCGAGGTTCTTCTGGGAAATGAACACGCCGCCCAGGTTGGAGCGGTCGTCGGTCATGGTTTCGGTGTAGGTCACCCGTGAACCGTCGCTGAGCGCCTGGAAGCGACCGGGCTCGAGGGTGTCGAACTCCGTCATCGCATCCTGCTTGTTCAGCAGCAACTGGAATTGCATGGCCCCCTGGGGCGCCAGGCTCATGCTCAACCAGGCCACCACCAGGGCGACACCGGCGGCAGGCACCATGGTCATGGCCAGCAGACGCTGCTGGCTCATGCCGGTGGCCGACAGCACAGTCATCTCACTTTCCAGGTACAGCCGGCCATAGGCCAGCAATATGCCGAGGAACAGGCCCAGCGGCAGGATCAACTGGAGCATGCCGGGCATCCGGTAGCCCATGATCAGGAACAGTGAGCCCGGATCCAGGGCGCCAGCGGCGGCTTGGGCCAGGAACTTGACGAAACGACCACTCATGATGATGACCAGCAACACCGCACTCACGGCACTCAGGGTCAACAGGACTTCGCGGGACAGATAACGGAAGACAATCAAACCAGACACTCCAGGGTTGTCAGGCTAAGGCGGCCAAACAAGCAAGCATACCGAGTCGACCCGTTTACCACGGGCCGGCTAAAAAGATGGCGCATTATCCTGTGATTGACCGCGCCTGTCACGGAGCTTACTCATGCGCACGCACAAAGCGTGCGCCAAGGGTTGTCAGGCTCCGCTGGCGAGGTTCAAACTGCGGCCTTTGTCGCTGGCGGTTTACAACGCTGCCGAGCTTTAAAGCCGGAGTACAAGCTCCCGGCTCACAGACCTTGATAAGGGACCCGAAAATGGAATTGGTTGTAAAAAGCGTTAGCCCCGAAACGTTGAAAACCGCCACCCTCGTGGTCGCTGTCGGCGAAGGCCGCACACTCGGCGTCGCCGCCAAGCAACTGGATGAACTGAGCGGCGGCGCTATCAGCGCCGTGCTCAAGCGCGGCGACCTGGCCGGCAAAGTCGGCCAGAGCCTGCTGCTGCAGAGCCTGCCCAACCTTAAGGCCGAGCGCGTTTTGCTGGTGGGCGTGGGCAAGGATGCCGAACTGGGCGACCGTCCGTTTCGCAAGATCGTCAGCGGCATCCTCACCACCCTCAAGGGCCTGGGCGGCAGCGATGCGGTGCTGGCACTCGATGAAATCGTGGTCAAGGGCCGCGACAGCTACGGCAAGACCCGCCTGCTGGCCGAGTCGCTGGTAGACGGCGGCTATATTTTCGACCAGTTCAAGAGCCAGAAAGCCGAACCCCGCGCCCTGAAGAAAATCACCCTGCTGACCATCAAGGCTGCCCAAGCTGAAGTCCAGCGCGCCGTCACCCACGCCCAGGCCATCGCTAACGGCATGTCGTTCACTCGCGACCTGGGCAACCTGCCGCCGAACATCTGCCACCCGACATTCCTGGGCGAACAGGCCAAGGCATTGGGCAAAGAGTTCAAGGGCTTGAAGGTTGAAGTGCTGGACGAGAAGAAGATCAAGGACCTTGGCATGGGCTCGTTCTATGCCGTGGGCCAGGGCAGCGACCAACCGCCACGCCTGATCGTGATGCAATACAACGGCGGCAAGAAGTCCGAGAAGCCTTACGTCTTGGTGGGTAAAGGCATCACTTTCGACACCGGCGGCATCAGCCTCAAGCCGGGCGCCGGCATGGACGAAATGAAGTACGACATGGGCGGTGCCGCCAGCGTGTTCGGTACCTTGCGTGCGGTGCTTGAGCTCAAGCTGCCGATCAACCTGGTGTGCATCCTGGCCTGTGCCGAGAACATGCCGAGCGGCGGTGCTGCGCGCCCGGGCGATATCGTCACCACCATGAGCGGCCAGACTGTGGAGATCCTCAACACCGACGCCGAAGGCCGTCTGGTGCTGTGCGACGCCCTCTCCTACGCCGAGCGCTTCAAGCCCCAGGCCGTGATCGACATCGCCACTCTGACCGGTGCCTGCATCGTGGCCCTGGGCTCCCACACCTCAGGCCTGCTGGGCAACAACGACGAACTGATCGAGCAACTGCTCAGCGCTGGCAAGGCTGCCGACGACCGCGCCTGGCAACTGCCGCTGTTCGATGAGTACCAGGAACAGCTCGACAGCCCGTTCGCTGACATCGCCAACATCGGTGGCCCGAAAGCCGGCACCATCACCGCGGCCTGCTTCTTGTCGCGCTTTGCCAAGAACTTCAACTGGGCTCACCTGGACATCGCCGGCACGGCCTGGACCAGCGGCGGCAAGGACAAGGGCGCCACTGGCCGTCCGGTACCCCTGCTGACCCAATACCTGCTGGATCGCGCCAAAGCTTAAGCGGCCCCGGCCCTTCTGTAGGAGCGAGCTTGCTCGCGAAGATCGCCTTTGACAACGCGTTCATTCTGGATGAACGCGGTGTCCTCTGGTTTTTCGCGAGCAAGCTCGCTTCTACAGGGGGTAATCAGGTCAGCCCCAGGATTTCCAATGCCCCAAGTCGACTTCTATATATTGCCCAGCGCCGATCCCCTCGCCCGCCTGGACTTTGCCTGCAAACTCACCGAAAAAGCCTGGCGCATGGGCCACCGCATCTACCTGCATTGCAGCGATGCCGCCCAACGTGACGAACTCGATGCCCGCCTGTGGCGCTTCAAGGGCGAGAGCTTCGTGCCCCACGGCCCCGCCGAATCCGAACCCGAAAGCCTGGTTGTGCTGGGTTTGGGGGATAATTGCGGCGATCACCATGATTTGCTGGTCAACCTCGACCTGAAAGTACCGGCCTTTGCCCAAGCGTTCGCCCGTGTGGCGGAAGTGGTGGTCGAAGACCCGGCTATTCGTCAGGCCGCGCGGGAGAGTTTCCGTTTCTACCGTGAACAGGGCTATCCTCTGCAAGATCACCGGCTACAACGACTTTGAGTACATGATGGACACTCCCAACCCGCTGAAAAAAGACGACCACCTGCTGGATGACCTGGAGTCGATCCGTCAGTTGCTGGGTGATGACAACCTGCAACCGCCGCTGCTGACCGACACGGTCGAGGGCGAGGGCGAGGTACAGATTCCGCTGTTGTTCGACATGGTCGGCGGCAAGCCTGCCGCCCCTGCTCCTGTGGTTGCAGAACCCGCTCCCGCCGCCGAAAAAGCCCCGGACGCGCTGTTGCTGCACCTGGACAACGAACTGCGCGCCGCTGCGCAATTGATCATGCAGGATGTGATCGATGACTTTGCGCCGCATATCGAGGCTGAGATCAAGCGTCGGATGGATGCGCGGATGGAGCGGTTGCTAAGCCAATACCAGAATTGAACCAGTCAAATATCCCTTGTGGGAGCGGGCTTGCTCGCGAAAGCGGTGTGACAGTCAACAAAAGTACTGGCTGACATACCGCTTTCGCGAGCAAGCCCGCTCCCACATTTGTCATGTGTATGACTCAAGCCCAGCCTTCACCTCGCCCTACGCCCTATCCCCCGTTATACTTGCCGGCTTTCCTGAATAAATGCCAACTAGGGTCCCGCCGCGCATGGATAAGACCTATCAGCCCCACGCTATCGAAACTTCCTGGTACAACACCTGGGAGTCCGAGAACTATTTCGCCCCACAAGGTGCGGGCGACTCGTACACCATCATGATTCCGCCACCGAACGTCACTGGCAGCCTGCACATGGGCCATGGCTTCAACAATGCGATCATGGATGCGTTGATCCGCTTCCGCCGCATGCAGGGTCGCGACACCCTGTGGCAACCGGGCACCGACCACGCCGGTATCGCCACCCAGATGCTGGTGGAACGCCAACTGGAAGCCACCGGCCAGAACCGTCACGACCTGGGTCGCGAGAAATTCCTGGAGAAAGTCTGGGAATGGAAGGACCAGTCCGGCGGCAATATCAGCCGTCAGATCCGTCGCCTGGGTTCGTCCGTAGACTGGAGCCGCGAGCGCTTCACCATGGACGACGGCCTGTCCGAAGCCGTAAAAGAAGCCTTCGTGCGCCTGCATGAAGACGGCCTGATCTACCGCGGCAAGCGTCTGGTCAACTGGGACACTAAGTTGCACACGGCGATTTCCGACCTCGAAGTGGAAAACCACGACGAGAAAGGCTTCCTGTGGAACCTCAAGTATCCGCTGGCCGATGGCGCCAAGACCGCCGAGGGCAACGATTACCTGATCGTTGCCACCACCCGTCCGGAAACCATGCTCGGCGATGCCGCCGTCGCTGTTAACCCGAACGACGAGCGCTACCAGGCGCTGATCGGCAAGTTCGTCGAACTGCCGTTGGTTGGCCGCCGTATCCCGATCATCGCGGACGACTATTGCGACCCTGAATTCGGCACCGGCTGCGTGAAGATCACCCCGGCCCACGATTTCAACGACTATGAAGTCGGCAAGCGCCACAACCTGCCGCTGCTGAACATCTTCGACAAAAATGCCGCCGTATTGCCGGCCTGCCAGGTGTTCAACCTGGACGGCTCGCTCAACGACAGCATCGACGGCAAGATCCCGGCCGAATATGCCGGCCTCGACCGTTTTGAAGCGCGCAAGCAGATCGTTGCCGCCTTCGACGCCGCCGGTTTGCTGGTCAGCGTCGACGACCACGGCCTCAAAGTGCCCAAGGGCGACCGCTCCGGCACCGTGATCGAGCCGTGGCTGACCGACCAGTGGTACGTGTCCACCAAGCCGCTGGCCGAACCAGCGATTGCTGCCGTGGAAGATGGCCGCATCCAGTTCGTGCCTAAACAGTACGAAAACATGTACTTCTCGTGGATGCGCGACATCCAGGACTGGTGCATCAGCCGTCAGCTGTGGTGGGGCCACCGTATTCCGGCCTGGTACGACGAATCGGGCAAGGTCTATGTAGGCCGCGACGAAGCCGAAGTGCGCGCCAAGCACAACCTCGGCGCGGACATCGCGCTGCAACAGGACAACGACGTACTGGACACCTGGTTCAGTTCAGGCCTGTGGACCTTCTCTACCCTGGGCTGGCCGCAGCAGACCGAGTTCCTGAAGAAATTCCACTCCACCGACGTGCTGGTCACCGGCTTCGACATCATTTTCTTCTGGGTTGCCCGGATGATCATGCTCACCATGCACCTGGTGAAGAACGAAGACGGCACCCCGCAGGTACCGTTCAAGACCGTGTACGTACACGGCCTGGTACGCGATGGTCAGGGCCAAAAGATGTCCAAGTCCAAGGGCAACGTCCTGGACCCACTGGATATCATCGACGGTATCGACCTGGAAACCCTGGTGCAGAAACGCACCTCGGGCCTGATGCAGCCGAAACTGGCGAAAAAGATCGAGAAGCAGACCCGCGACGAGTTCGCCGACGGCATCGCCAGCTACGGCACCGACGCCCTGCGCTTCACCTTCTGCTCGCTGGCCTCCACCGGTCGCGACATCAAGTTCGACATGGGCCGCGTCGAAGGCTATCGCAACTTCTGCAACAAGATCTGGAACGCGGCGCGCTACGTGCTGGACAAAGGCGAAGACTGCGGCCAGAACGGCGAAGCCGTTGAACTGAGCCTGGCGGATCGCTGGATCATCTCGCAGTTGCAGCGCACCGAAGCCGAAGTGACCCGCCAGCTCGACCAGTTCCGTTTCGATCTGGCCGCCCAGGCCCTGTACGAGTTCATCTGGAACCAGTATTGCGACTGGTACCTGGAACTGTCCAAGCCGGTGCTGTGGGACGAAAACGCGCCGGTCGAGCGCCAGCGCGGCACCCGTCGCACCCTGGTGCGCGTGCTGGAAGTGGCGTTGCGCCTGGCGCACCCGTTCATGCCGTTCATCACCGAAGAAATCTGGCAGCGCCTGGCGCCGCTGGCCGGTATCGAAGGCAAGACCATCATGCTGCAACCTTGGCCGGTGGCCAACGAAGCGCGCATCGATGAGGCCGCCGAAAGCGATATCGAATGGCTCAAGACCCTGATGCTCGGCACGCGCAACATCCGCGCCGAGATGAACATCGGGCCGGGCAAGCCGTTGGCCGTGTTCGTCAAGAACGCCAGTGCCGAAGATCAGCGTCGCCTCAGCGAGAACGATGCGCTGCTCAAGAAGCTGGCCAAGCTGGAGTCGATCACCATATTGGCTGCCGGTGCCGAAGCACCGCTGTCCGCCACTGCGTTGGTGGGCGACATGGAAGTGCTGGTGCCAATGGCCGGCCTGATCGACAAGGGCGCCGAACTTGCTCGTCTCGACAAGGAAATCGCGCGTCTGCAAGGCGAAGTGCAACGAGTGGGCGGCAAGCTGTCCAACGCGGCGTTCGTCGACAAGGCGCCGGCTGAAGTGATCGAGAAAGAACGCGCCAAGTTGGCCGAGGCAGAACAAGCCTTGGGCAAGCTGGCGGAGCAACATGCGCGGATTTCCAGCCTGTAAGGCTGGCGCCGTGTGAAAAAAGAGACCTTCGGGTCTCTTTTTTTGTCCAGCAAAACGACACCATTTCCGACTCTGAACCCTATCCCTGTGGGAGCTGGCTTGCCTGCGATAGCATCACCTCGGTCTGCCTGATACACCCAGTCGCCTGCATCGCAGGCAAGCCAGCTCCCACATTTGACCGAGTTGTCCTCGGGAATGTGTGACAATGCCCACCACATTGAGCCAACACCAGAATCATCATGACCGCCCCCACTACGCCCAAACCACCGCGCAAGAAGCCTAAAACCGCCGCCACGGCCAAACCCGTCGCGCCGCGCAAAGAGGCCACCCTGCACCCGCGCAACCGCCACACGGGCCGTTACGACTTCCCGGCGCTGATCAAGACCACGCCTGAACTGGCCAAATTCGTGATCATCAATCCCTACGGCAAAGAGAGCATCGACTTCGCCAGCCCGGATGCGGTGCGGGTGTTCAACCGGGCGTTGCTCAAGTCGTTCTATGGCATCCAGCATTGGGATATCCCGGCGGACTATCTATGCCCGCCGGTACCGGGGCGTGCCGACTATGTGCATTTCCTCGCCGACCTGCTGGCCAGCGTCAACGACGGTAAGATCCCGCGCGGGTCGATCGTCAAGGTGCTGGACGTCGGCATGGGCGCCAACTGCGTCTACCCGCTGATTGGCTATATGGAGTACCGCTGGAACTTCCTCGGCTCGGAGGTCGACCCGATCGCCGTGTCCGCTGCCAAGGCCATCGTGCAATCCAACGACCTGAGCAAGGTCATCCAACTGCGCCAGCAACCCAACCCCAAGCAGATCCTGTTGGGCCTGCTGGAGCCGGGTGAGCGCTTTGACCTTACGATGTGCAACCCGCCCTTCCATGCGTCCATGGACGAAGCCACCAAAGGCAGCGAGCGCAAGTGGCGCGCCTTGGGCAAGGCCGACCCGAAACGCAAGTTGCCGGTGCTTAACTTTGGTGGTCAATCGGCCGAACTGTGGTGTGAGGGCGGCGAGGCGCGGTTTGTGACGCAGTTGATCGCCGAAAGCGCGCACTTTGCGCATAAAGTGCTGTGGTTCAGCACCCTGGTGTCCAAAGCCTCCAACTTGCCGGCGATCGAAACGGCGCTGAAAAAAGCCGGTGTTCTGGAAAGCCAGGTGGTGGAGATGTCCCAGGGGCAAAAGCAGAGCCGCTTCGTGGCCTGGACGTTCCAGACCAAGAACGAGCAGCAGATCTGGCGCCAGCGCTGGATTCGATAAGCCCGCCACACAATAAAATCGCAGGCAATAAAAAACCGTGCCCGGATCACTCCGAAGCACGGTTTTTTTTTGCTGCGTCTTACTTGTTAACAGCGTCGGTCAGGCCTTTAGCCACAACCAGCTTGATAACTTTCTTGGCAGCGATTTCGATGGCAGCGCCAGTCGAAGGGTTACGGCCAGTACGGGCAGGACGCTCGGTCACTTTCAGTTTGCCAACGCCTGGCAGAGTGATTTCGCCGCCATTTTCCAGCTGATCAGCAACAACTTGGCTCAGTTGGTCCAGCAGAGCACGCACGGTAGTTTTCGGTGCGTCTACTGCTTCAGCCAGGTCAGCGATCAGTTGGTCTTTAGTAATAGCCATTGTGGTGTTCCTTCCCTATCAAATTCATATGGATTGCAGAGTGCAGTGTCAGCCGTCGAGCCCGACCGTCATGGCCTGGCATCCCCGGCCATAACCACGGAGATCGGGGTTATAGATGCTTGAAACGGGGATTGGTTCGACCTGACAAATGCTGAATGCACGCTTAACGCCGAGACTTGGCGTAAGACGGGGCAAAACTAGCACAGAGACGGGGAAATATCCGCCTCAACATACCCATTTGGTCAGCTTTATCGCTCTAAACCGTGAAAAAAAGGCATATGGCCAGTCGGAGGGCGTGCAAAATGCCGTTCGGGGCACGTCTTGACCAATGGGTGCGGTACACTGGGCGACTTTTCGGGGAGGCCAACCGCTCCCCCTTCAACCAGCCGAGAAGCCTATGCCGATCCGTCATTGCATCGTCCACCTGATCGACAAAAAACCCGACGGCACACCCGCAGTTCTTCACGCCCGCGACACGGAACTGGCCGAGTCCGCCGCCATCGAGAACATGCTTGCCGACCTCAACGAGAGCTACAACGCCAAACAAGGCAAGGCCTGGGGTTTCTTCCATGCCGAGTCCGGCGCGCACCCGTTCAGTGGCTGGTTGAAGGACTACTTTGACGGTGGCCAGGACTTCACCACCTTCAGCCGCACGGCGGTTGAGCACCTGCAAAAGCTGATGGAGGAATCCAACCTCTCCACCGGCGGCCACGTGCTGTTTGCCCACTATCAGCAAGGCATGACCGACTACCTGGCCATCGCCCTGCTGCACCACAGCGAAGGCGTGGCGGTGACCGACGAGCTGGACGTGACGCCCTCGCGCCACCTGGACCTGGGCCAGTTGCACCTGGCGGCGCGTATCAACGTCTCCGAGTGGCAGAACAACAAGCAGTCCAAGCAGTACATCTCCTTCATCAAAGGCAAGAACGGCAAGAAGGTCTCGGAGTATTTCCGCGACTTTATCGGCTGCCAGGAAGGCGTCGACGGCCCAGGCGAAACCCGCACCCTGCTCAAGGCGTTCAGTGACTTCGTCGAAAGCGAAGACCTGCCCGACGAGTCCGCCCGCGAGAAAACCAAGACCCTGGTGGACTACGCCAGCAGCCAGGCCAAGCTCGGCGAACCCATGGGCCTGGAAGAGCTCTCCGGGCTGATCGATGAAGACCGGCCAAAAGCCTTCTACGACCACATCCGCAACAAGGATTACGGCCTGTCGCCGGAGATTCCGGCCGATAAACGCACCCTCAACCAGTTCCGCCGCTTCACCGGGCGTGCTGAGGGCTTGTCCATCAGCTTTGAAGCGCACCTGCTGGGCGACAAGATCGAGTATGACGAAGCCGCCGGCACCTTGATCATCAAGGGCCTGCCGACCCAACTGACCGACCAGCTCAAGCGCCGTAACTGATGCTGGGCGGGGTGCTCAAGAAAGTCCTGCTGGTGTTGCTGGTGGTGGTTGCGATCCAGAACTGGGGCAAGGTGGAGCGGCTGTTCAACCCGTCCCAGGTGGCACCGGAGCAGGTACGCGCCTCTGCACGGGTGGTGCTCTACGCCACCGAGTGGTGTGGGTACTGCAAGCAGATCCGGCGTTTTCTGGACCAGAAAGGTATCCCGTACCAGGCCGTCGATATCGAGAAGGACGCCCAGGCGCGCAAGGCGTATGAGGCGCTGGGCGGTGGTGGGATTCCGTTTGTGGATGTAAACGGCACCTTGATTCGCGACTACAACCCTGAAGCGATCATGGCCGCCCTGAAGTAACACAATCAAATGTGGGAGCTGGCTTGCCTGCGATGACGGCCTTCCAGCCGACACAGCTATACCGAGTACATATCCATTCCTGCGGTAACGGCC